>JAQBPF010000461.1 GCA_028287665.1 Deinococcus sp.
CGTTCTTCTAGCGGCTGATAGGGAGCGAATTCAAAACCTGCCAACTCCAGATGTGCCCCCCACGATTGCCAGGCATTGCGAAAGCCTGCCGCCGCGAAAAAGCCCATTTGTTCGGGCCAATCTTCGCGGGTCACGCCCAGCAGTCGGGAAAATCCGGTGGGCAGGCGGCCCAGCAACGCCAGATACAGCGGCCCGAATGCTGCGCCGTCGCCTGCCAAATCCAGTCGCAGGGCGTCGGGTACGCCAGAGCCGAACGGGGCGAGGCGGGCCGTCGCCATCACGCGCTCATCCTTTAACGCCACCCAATGCAAGCGGTCGGGTTGCCCGTCCTCCCGAAACTGTTCGGCGCTATACACCCAATGCCCGCGCACGCTGTCTGTCATGAGCTTGGCCACCGCCTTGGCATCGTCATTCTGGAAGGGGCGTAGTGCAAAAGCCGTGTGGGTGCGCAGGGTCAGCGGTTCGGACATGGGGACATGCTGCACCGGGAAACTTCTGAAGACGAATATCCGCAGTAAGCCACCTGGCTTAGCCGGGCGCTATGCGCTGGTCTATGCTTCAGCTTTGCCCTCTCAGCAGGCGCTCACGACCTTCACTGAATGTGTGACTTCAGGTATATTTACATATCTGTTGACAATATTCTGTCTGCATCATATTATGCTGCTACCGGAATGGAAGTGCCATCGGTGCACTTGTTCCCCAACCCGGAGGGATCACAGTGGGGCGACCCCTGATCCAACCTCAGTCTTAACCCGCGCCCCCCGCCTGTTTCCGGCGGGGGCTGCGCTGTTTGTGGTGGGAGTCCGGTTGTTTTAAGGGCGCAGGTTTGAGGCTATGGGCGGCAGAACGGAGGGCGAGGCTGTGCTACCCTGCCTCTATGACGTTCCCGCGCCCGCCCTATTCACCCCGCCGCAAGTCGGGGCGTCTGGCGTAAGCGAAGGCAGAACAGTTCCGGTGGGCGGCGTGCGAGTGGAGGCACGCCGCCTTTTTTTGCCTCTCTGAGCTAGAAGGAGTTCACATGACCGACATTCAAAAAAATTTGCCTGTAGACGACCAGATTGCCCTGCTGAAGCGCGGCGTGGTGGACCTGGTGTCGGAAGACGATTTGCGGCGCAAGTTGACACAGGCACAGGCAGAAGGCCGCCCGCTGCGCGTGAAACTGGGAGCCGATCCGACCCGCCCCGACCTGCATCTGGGCCACGCCGTCATTCTCCGCAAAATGCGGCAGTTTCAGGATCTGGGCCACAAGGTCATCATGCTCATCGGCGATTTTACGGCCATGATTGGCGATCCCAGCGGCAAATCCAAGACGCGCCCGCCGCTGACGCTGGAAGAAACCCGCGCCAATGCTGGCAGCTACCTGGAACAGTGCCGCCTGATCCTGCGCGAAGATCCAGACGTGCTGGAGGTGCGCTTTAACGGCGAGTGGCTGGAGCCGATGGGCTACGCCGACGTGATCCGGCTGGCGAGCCGCTACACCGTGGCCCGCATTCTGGAACGCGACGATTTCACCAAGCGCCTGAATTCTGGCACGCCGATTCAGATGCACGAACTGCTGTATCCCCTGACGCAGGGCTACGATTCGGTGGCGCTGGAAGCAGATGTAGAACTGGGCGGCACCGATCAGCTGTTCAACAATCTGGTGGGCCGCGCCCTGCAACGCGACTACGCGCAGGAACCGCAGGTGGTGATGACCCTGCCGCTCCTGGTGGGCCTGGACGGTACCGAAAAAATGTCCAAGAGTCTGGACAATTACATCGGCCTCACCGATGAGCCGCATCTGATGTTTGCCAAACTGATGAAGGTGCCCGATCCGCTCCTGAACAACTATTTCACGCTGCTGACAGACCTGAGTGCCGAGCGCATCACTGAACTGCTGGCCGGACATCCTGTGGCCGCCCACCGCGAACTGGCCCGCGAGGTGGTGGCGTCCATGCACCCTGGCGCAGACCTGGAGGCCGCCGAGGAACGCTTTAAGGCCGTCGCCAAAGGCGGGATTCCTGAAAATATTCCCACTGTCAGTATTCCCACTGCCGAACGCAATGCAGAAGGGCGCTACAGCATGGCCCGCCTGGTGGTCCTGGCTGGACTGGAGCCCAGCAACGGGGCAGCCCGCAAACTGATTCAGAACCGGGGAATCCGGCTGAACGGCGAAACCTTTGCCGAAGCGCAGGCCACCATCGAGCTTCCCGCAGGCGGCGCGGTCATTCAGAAGGGCAAGGACCGCTTTGCCAGGGTGCTGCCTGAGTCTTAGGCCAAGATGGTCTTCACGGGGCCTTCATGGGCCGCTCAGCGCCTTCTGTGCTTCGTTGGAAAATTGGAAATATCGCGCTGAATCGGCAAAGTTATACACAGGAGCGTGTGGACAACCTCCAAACCCTGTGGATAACGTGCCTGTTGGCAAAAACGTTGGCTATGGAGACAGAGTTATCCACAGGTAGAGTGTGGATAAACTGCGTCCCTGTGGATAAAAGCCTGACCGCCCCATCACAATAGGACTGGGGCGGTCAGGTGGCGTCGGGTTTAGACCCGAGTACTCATATCCTCTTCGCGCAACCGCTCGACACGCAGCATGTTGGTGGTACCGCGCACGCCGAAGGGCACGCCTGCGGTGATCACGTAACGGTCGCCTGCATCAGCCAGTCCGCTCTTTTTCAGCTCGTCGTTGGCAATCCGCACCATGTCGTCGGTATCGCGTGGGTCTTCGCTGAGCATGGGCACGACGCCCCACGACAGCGCCAACTGATTGCGCGTCTGGATGTTGGGTGTCAGGGCCAGAATTGCCAGTGGAGGACGGTTCTTGGCAATCCGGGCCGCCGCGCCGCCTGTGCTGGTGAAGGTCACGATGGCGGGCGAATCGAGCTTCTCGCCAATGGTGCAGGCGGCGTAAGCGATGGAATCCTGCGCCAGCTCGGTGTCAACGACCAGCTGACGCTGCAACATGGCGTAGTGCTCGCTCCCTTCGGCTTCGCGGGCGATCCGGTCCATCATGGCGACCGATTCCACCGGATACATGCCTGCTGCAGATTCTGCCGACAGCATCACTGCGTCGGTGCCGTCGTAAATGGCGTTGGCCACGTCCGACGCCTCAGCGCGGGTGGGGCGCGGCAGGCTGATCATGCTTTCCAGCATCTGCGTGGCCGTAATCACAGGCTTGCCAGCTTCACGGCACATGCGAATGATCCGTTTCTGGATGGTGGGGACCTGTTCTGCACGCATTTCTACGCCCAGGTCACCACGAGCCACCATGATGCCGTCCACTTCTTTCAGAATGTCTTCAAAACGGTCCACGGCCTGAGGCTTCTCAATCTTGGCCATCAGTTTGGCGCGGCTGCCGAAGCGGGACAGGTAGTGACGGGCCAGGAGCAGATCGTCCCGGCTCCGCACGAAGCTCAAAGCCACCCAATCTACACCCAACTGCGCACCAAATTCCATGTCCTGTACGTCTTTGTCCGACAGGGCAGGAACGCTCAGGTCGGCTTCAGGCACATTGATGCCTTTGTTGTTTTTCAGAACGCCGCCCACAACCACGGTGGTCTGGACGTCATTGCCGCGCACCCCGTCTACTCGCAGGGCCATGTTGCCGTCGTCCAGCAGCAAGGCCATACCCGGATGAACGTCCAGCGCCAATCCCTTGTAGGTGGTGCCCACACGGTCCACAGTGCCCTCGACGTCGTCGTCCATGGTGATGACAAACTTTTGGCCCTTTACCAGGGTCACTGCGCCTTCGGCAAACCGGGCCACCCGAATTTTAGGACCCTGGAGATCTTGCAAAATGCCAATGCTGACGCCTTTTTCATCGGCCAGTTTGCGGACCATCTCAAAGGTCTGACGGTGGTCATCGGGATCGCCGTGGCTGAAATTCATGCGGACCACATTCAGGCCCGCGTCGATCATCCGGCTCAACACTTCAGGACTCCGGCTGGCGGGGCCAATGGTGGCAACGATTTTGGTAGCGCGATCAAAGTGCTTCATTTAGGTTACCTGCTTCGTGGAGAGTGCTTTCTGCATCTGGAATCCCTTCCAGACCATTCGGGCAAAGTGGGCGGCGAGGTTCATGGCCCCACCACCCACTGACCCGGGCCAAAATGAGCTTTAGCGCAGGGCTTTGCGGCCGAGGAAAACGGCGCGGTCGCCCAGACCATCTTCGATACGGAGCAACTGGTTGTATTTGGCAATGCGGTCAGAGCGGCTGGCGCTGCCAGTCTTGATCTGTCCGGCGTTGGTGGCCACGGCCAGATCAGCGATAAACGCATCTTCGGATTCACCGCTGCGGTGGCTGATGATGGTGCCGTAGCGGTTGCGCTTGGCCAGCTCAATGGCGTCCATCGATTCGGTCAGGCTGCCGATCTGATTCACTTTCACCAGAATGGCGTTGCCCACACCCGTGTCGATGCCGCGCTGAAGGCGTTCGGGGTTGGTCACGAACAGGTCGTCGCCCACCAGTTGCACCTTGTCGCCAATCTTCTGGGTCAACAAGCGCCAGCCGTCCCAGTCGTCTTCGGCCAGACCGTCTTCGATCGACAGGATGGGGTAGCGGGCGGCCCAGTCGGCCCAGAAATCCACCATCTCGGCGGTCGAAAGCACGCGGCCTTCGCTCTCAAGGTGGTAATTGCCGTCTTTGTAGAGCTCGGTCACCGCAGGATCAAGCGCGATCACGATGTCTTTGCCGGGTTCGTAGCCTGCCTTCTCGATGGCTTCCAGCAGCACGCTCAGGGCTTCTTCGTTGCTCTTGAGATCGGGGGCAAAGCCGCCCTCATCGCCGACGTTGGTGTTGTAGCCACGGGCACTCAACACTTTTTTCAGCGAGTGGAAGGTTTCAGCGCCGTAGCGCAGCGCCTCACGGAAGGAGGGGGCTCCTACAGGCATGACCATAAACTCCTGAAAATCCACGGAGTTGTCGGCATGTGCGCCGCCGTTGATCAGGTTCATCATGGGCACAGGCAACGTTTTGGCGTTGCTGCCCCCGAGGTAACGGTAGAGAGGAATATCAAGTTCTGCGGCGGCGGCGCGGGCCGTAGCTAGGCTGACCGCCAGAATCGCGTTGCCCCCCAAACGGCCCTTATTGGGCGTTCCGTCGAGGTCAAGCATGGCAGCGTCGATGGCGGCCTGATCGCTGGCGTCTAGGCCCACAACGGCTGGCCCCAGCGCCTCGTTGACGTTCTGTACGGCCTTCTGCACGCCCTTGCCACCGTAGCGGCTTCCACCGTCACGGAGTTCCAGCGCCTCATGGGTGCCGGTGCTGGCCCCACTGGGCACGATGGCGCGGCCCACATAACCGCTGTCGAGATGAACTTCGGCTTCTACGGTGGGGTTCCCACGCGAATCCAGCACTTCACGGGCAATGACTTTCTCGATGTTCATGCGTTCCTCCCGGTCCTGCTCAGTCTCAAGTCTGAATTCAACCCGCGCTCCTAGGCTGTCGGGGCGATAGGTGTACTTCGAACACTATAAGCGCCCCATGTCAGATCTGGATGCACCCGGTCTAACGTGGTCCTGTTCTGAATCTCTGCGGGAATTCCGGGTCCACCTATGGACTGACGACAATTTCGAGCAGAACATCACCGCCACAGATGCCCGTGCCGCCTCTCACTGGCCCCTCAGACGCGCAGCGTGACCATGACTGCCATATATCCGCCTCCGCCACTTGCACGGAAGATGGCGGGGCTTGTAGAGCCGCTGAACAAAAGCTCGGCGTCACCCTCGATCGGGCCTAGAGCATCGAGCACATGCCGGGCGTTGAACGCCAGGCTCATAGCGGGCTCGGTGCCGCCCTGAACAACATCCAGCGTGTCTTGGGCACGGCCATAGTCGCCTTCAGCAGCCAGCAAAAGCTTGCCCTGCGAGACCTGAAACTCGACCCGGTTGTTGGCGTTTTTATCGGCCAGCACAGCTACGCGGTTCACAGCATCTTTGAGCGCAATGGCAGGCAAGGTTACCTGCAAACGGATGTCTTTGGGAATGACGCGTTCGTAGTCTGGAAAATCTCCGTCCAGCAGTTTGAGGTTCATGCGGACGCGGTCAGTGGTGACGGTCAGCATGCCCTCGCCATAGGTAAACCGAGCCTCGCCGTCCTTCAACACACGAATCAGTTCATCGGCGCTGCGGGCAGGCACGATTAGATTTTTGCCGTCTCCGCTGGCTGGAAAGTCCCGAATCGCCACGCGGTAACCGTCAGAAGCCACCACCCGCGCCGTCTCGCCCCGGTGCTCCAGCTTGATTCCCCTGAACACGGCCTGAAAAGCTTCGTTGCTGGCGGCGTAGCGCACGCTGCCGAAGGCCCGCGAAAGTTCTCCGGCATCCAGGCTCACGTCGGCCTGTGTGGGAAACGACAGGGGCGGGTAGGCATCCAGATCCCCGGTCTGCAGTTTGAAGTTCGAGCCGCCAGCACGCACGGCAAGCTCATTGCCCGTCAATTCCAGTTCCACCAGTTCGCCGCCCAGACTGCGAACGATCTGGGCGAACAGATGGGCTGGAATGACAAAGTTTTGTGGGTTTTGAACTTCCGCAGGGACGAAGCAGGACAAGTCGATTTCCAAGTTCGTACCGCTGAGGGTCAGGCCTGCTTCTGTGGCTTCGACTTTTAGCGAAGTTAACAAGGGGTTGCTGCTGCGGCTGGGGATTACACGCTCGAGAAGTCCTAGACCTTCGCTCAAGATTTTTTTGGTGACATGCGCTCTCATGATGGGTGACCTCTGGGCTAGAATGGAGAGTGGAGAAACTCAAGCTTGCTCCCTCAGGGGAGGGTTCCTATCTTTTATCTGTCT
>JAQBPF010000465.1 GCA_028287665.1 Deinococcus sp.
GGAATGGCGCGGGCCACCTCCACCAGATGGCTGCGAATGGTGCGGCGGCGCATTTCGGTGGGATGGGCGGTAAACGTGAGGCCGAGGTCAAGGCGGGCCAGCAACGCCTCGGCGTCGTCGGCACTGACGCCCTGCGCTTTCAGTTCCACCAATGCACTTTCTATACTCTGCGGGCGCGTGCCCTGCGATCCCGACAGCACGCGCACCCGCTCGTATTCCTCGGCCAGATTGACCAGCTGGAAGTACCAGGTAAAGGCCCGCGTCAGGTTTCCGGCATCGGCTTCGTTCAGACCCGCAATCAGCGCCCGCAGTTCGGCGTCGTCGCCGCCGCCACGCACCTCGCGCACCAGGGCCCGCGTGCGTTCGACCAGATCAAAAAACGCCTCGCCTTCCTGTTCCTTCAGCACTTGCCCCAGCGTGCGTCCCAGCAGATTTACGTCATTGCGAATGCCCATAGTCGTCCTCCCGGTGGTCAGCTTCAAGGTAGCGGTAGCGTTCGATGCTCAGCGCGCGGTTGTCTTGCAACTCCAGCGCCACGCCGTTCAGTTCGGCCCGGCCCTCGGCCACGGCGTAGCGGTAGGAGCGCTCGGTCAGAAAGCGCTGAATGGGGCCTTCGGGCGCGGCCCCGATGATGCTGTCGTGCGGCCCGGTAAAGCCCGCGTCGGTCTGAAAGGCTGTGCCACCAGGTAAAATCCGGGTGTCGGCGGTGGGCACATGCGTATGCGTGCCGATCACGGCGGCCACCCGTCCATCCAGATACCACGCCAGAGCCGCCTTCTCGCTGGTGGCCTCGGCGTGAATATCCACAAAAACGCTGCCCAGATCTGGCCGCTCCAGTAAGTCATCTATGGCCCGGAAGGGATTGGCGACGGCGTCCATAAACACCCGCCCCAGTACATTGACCACCGTCAGGCGTTCGGTGGGGCCGGGTTTGCCGTCCACGCGGGTCGGGACCTCGAAGGTGCGCCAGCCCACGCCGGGGGTTGCGGGGTCGGCGTAATTCAGGGGCCGCACGATGGGGTAGCTTTCGGCGTCTCCCATCAGGGCGTGAATATCGCGGTGATGCCAGGCATGGTTGCCCAGCGTCATGCAGTCTGCGCCCGCCCGCAGCGCGGATTCGGCAGCGTCGCGGTGCAGGCCGAAGCCCCCCGCCGCGTTCTCCATGTTCACGATAATGAAATCAAAGTTTCTGAGGCCGTCCGGACCCCGCAAGGTGGGCAGATGGGCCGCCAGCACCCGCCGTCCGGGCTGACCGTAGACATCTCCCACAAACAGCACACGAAGCATAGGGCTCACCTTAGCGCAGCAATTTGCCTGCGCCGACGCTTTGTGTAGGTGAGACACCAAAGCGTCGGCGCAGGCCGGACTGTTGCGCCGGTGAATACCCCCAGAGCATGAGTTTATTGTAAAGTTTTTCTCAGTGGTTCATCAGCGCTTAACCTTGAAAACAGGCTGGTCATTTGATAACTGATCAGGAGGTAAGAAAACCGGTGTGCGGTCGGTCAGGGACCCTCACGGGCTACTCACAGCACATGGTCTACCTTCTCTGTATGCCCACTGGACTCTCTCCATTCCCCTCTCTTGTCCGGTGGCGCCGTCAATGTCAACAGCTCCCTCAGGCGTTTCATGTTTGAAGATCTCGACTTCCCGTCCTATCCACTGCTGCGTAAAACACAGACGCGCACGTCTTCTGCCCTGGATGACCAAGATATGGCGCCCGATTCATCGTCTCCGCAGCGGCGGCATGAAGTCCGCCCCACGGAAGCCAATTTGATGCAGGTGATGCTTGAGGCCCAACCACAGGCCCTGTTTTTGCTTGACGCGGCAGGCCTGATCCTGGAAGTGGGCGGTGCATGGGAGGCCCTGACCGGGCTGAGTCCTGCCGAATCCCAGGGCCGCCCGCTGCTGGAATGGCTGCGGTATGACCGCGTCCACCACCCTGCGGCGCTGCGGCGTGGACAGGGCGTTCTGGAAGAGGCCGAACTGCTGACTCGCCGTGCCCATCATGTGGTCCGCGTGGTGTGGTCCGAACGTGGCCCCATGATCGCGGGCAGCCTGGAGCCGCTCAAGGTCAGTGCCCAGCGCACGTTTGATCTGAGCGAGCGCTTGAATCATGCCGAACGCGCCCTGGACGAAGCCATTCACCTGCTGGGCGTCAGTCAGGATGCGTGGCAGGCCGAGCACATCCGCCGGATCGTGGATTTTGCCCAACGGCTGGCAGGGGCGGCAGGCCTGGGGCCTCAGGAAGTCCGCGCGGTGCGTTGGGGTGCGGCTTTACACGACATCGGCAAGGCGCGGGTGCCGCAGGAAATCCTGCACAAGCCCGGCCCGCTCAATGCACTGGAATACGAAGTGATTTTGCAGCATCCCCTCTGGGGCGTGCAGGTGCTGGCCGAATTGCCCTTTTTGCCCGCTCAGACCGTTGACGCGGTGCGGCATCACCACGAACGCTGGGACGGTCACGGCTACCCGCTGGGTCTGAAAGAACAGGCCATTCCGTTGGTGGCCCGCATCATGGCCATTGTGGATGTTTTTGACGCCCTGACCAGCGTGCGCCCCTATAAACCCGCCTGGGCCTATCAGGACGCCGTAGAGCATCTGATCCGCGAAAGTGGCCGCCAGTTCGACCCCATTTTGGCCCAACTGTTCGTGTTCGAGGTCCTGGGCTTTGACCACCTGTTGCCACGTTTTGAGGCGCTGGACTGAGCAGCCTGAACCCAGCGGCCTAGATTCAGCAATTTGAACTCGGCAATCTGAACTCAGCAGCAGAGAAGGAGAGTGGCACCGGAAACGGCGGCATGTGCGGCTGCGCTTCAGCGCTCCTGCCCCGCCCACAGCGCCGCGCCGATCAGCCCGGCGTCGGCCCCCAATTCGGCGTGAACGACTTCCGGCTGATAGCGGGCGGGAAACAGCGCGAGGCTGGCCTGCACCCGTGCCAGGTAGCCGCCTCGGAGGCCCACGCTGCCGCCCAGGGCCACCCGTGTGATGCCCAGTAATGCGGCGATATCCGCAATTTTCCAGGCCATCAGGGCGGCAGAGCGCGTGTAGAGGGCTTCTGCTGCCTGATGGCCTGCTTCGGCGGCGTCGCACAGGGCGCGGGTGTCGGCAAAGCCCAGGCGAACGGCTTGCCCACCCAGCGCCGTGCCGCTGCTTTCAAATTCCAGTGGCCCCAGTCGGCCCAGCGGCGGTACTTCCTGTCCGGGCTGCCACGCGGCAGGCACGCTCACAAAGCCGAGTTCGGCGTCCAGGCCGTTGCCCGCCAGATGCAGTCGCCCGCCCAGCACCAGCCCCGCGCCCACGCCCGTGCTGACCGTAATAAACATGAATTCCTGTGTGCACCGCCCCGCACCCGCTGCCCATTC
>JAQBPF010000473.1 GCA_028287665.1 Deinococcus sp.
TCTCTTCGAGCAAGGTGGGCACCAGAGCGCAGCCGGGTTCCGAGCGCACGCCCGGCCCATAGACACTGCTGCTGACCGCACTGACAAAGTTGCAGTTGTATTGACGTCGGTAACTGTCACACAGTTCCGCAGTGGCCCGGCGCGTCACTGCGCAGGCGTAGCGGGCCTCTTCAAGCTGTGCTGGGGGACGGTTCTTGCGCTGTAACGGCAAAGCAGCGTCTTCCAGAAGCGTGGCGCTGCAGTCCAGGCACAGCATTTTGGTCACGTCATACAGGTAAGCAGCGTCCACCATATTGGTTACGCTCAGCAGATTGTCGCGCAGCCACTGCGGCGGGTGAAAGGTATCGGCGTCCAGACTTCTGGCCTGGGCCGACATAAAAAACACGTAATCTGGCAGCTCACGCTCAAAAAATTCGAGCACAGGCCCTTTTTCGCGCAGATCCAGGGAATCGGCCACCACCAGATTGTCGTGCCCGTGCGCCGTTAAACGGGCCACCAACGCGTCTCTCAACGCGCCTCCCGGATAGGCCACAAAAATTTTGCTGTTATCAGGGAGATTCACGGGGACAGCTCCTGCTCAGGACAGTTGAACCACTGGAATGGGCACAGAGGCTGCCCAAGTTGGGCTGGACCGGTCTGGGTGTCAGCAGTGAGGTGTGGCGCACAGGTCGGTTGAACCCATCGTTGCTTCATTCTTAGCTCCCGGCCAAACGACTTAGCCGTAACGTTGAGGTTGCTCCTGCCCATCAGGCATGTTTACAGGGAAGGGGCGCACGCGGATGCCCTGCAGAAACAGGTTCCACAAAAACAGAGGATTGAGCAGCACGTAGCGTTTCCACAGGCGGCGCGGCTCCTGAATCAGGCGGAACAGCCACTCCAGACCAGCGTTTTGCATGCGCTTGGGAGCCTGGGCCAACGTTCCCGCATGGAAATCGAAGGCCGCGCCGACAGCCAGAATAGGCAGGCCGATCAGCGGCGCATTCTCGAAGGCCCAGACCTCCTGACGGGGGCAGCCCAGACCCACGAACACGGCGTTTGCGCCCGATTCGCGGATGCGTTGCGCGGTGGCCTGCTGCTCTTCCGGGGTGGTGCGGCGGAACTTGGAGGCTTCCATGCCTGCCACCCGCAGCCCCGGAAACTTGGCCTGCAGATTGCGGGCAAAGCGTTCCAGCACGGCAGGCTGGCTGCCGTACAGATACACGCTCAGGTCGTCCTGGGCCAGAGCCTCGGCCACGCGCAGGGTCAGTTCAGGCCCATACACGCGGTCTGGCAGATGCTTGCCGTGCAGCAGGCCCAGGGCCCAGCGCACCGGCTGGCCATCGGGCACCACCAGATTCAGCCCGTTCAGTCGGCGGGCCTGCTCGGCATTGGTCATTCCCGTCATCACGCCGTGAACCGCCAGCGCGCTCACCGTAAAAGCCCGCTTTTCGCGCGCGGCGTCCCGAATAGCCTGCACCGCGTACTCGTAGTCAACGGCGTGGATTTTGACGCCCAGAACAGAATATGCGCCTAGATTGATCATGTGAGGGCCCACCGTTCCTGATTGACCGAGTACATTTCCTGCAAAATGCGGGGCACGTCATAGGTAATGCCCCAGCCCGGATAGTGCGCCTTGAACTTGGCCAGATCGCTGATATACCAGATGTGGTCGCCGCTGCGGTTGTCTTCGGCGTAGGTATGGTTCAGTTCGCGGCCCGTGATTTCCTGGCACAGCGCGATGGCTTCCAGCATCGAGCAGTTGCTTTCGCGCCCGCCACCGATGTTGTAGACCTCACCGGAACGCGGATTGTGGAAGAATTCGGCAAACGCGGCGATCAGGTCGGCAGAATGGATATTGTCGCGGACCTGCTTGCCCTGATAACCGAAAATAGTGTAGGGCGTGCCGGTCATGGCGCACTTCATCAGGTAGGCCAGGAAGCCGTGAAGCTGAGTGCCGGAGTGGTTTGGCCCGGTCAGGCAACCGCCCCGGAACGACACGGTTTTCATCCCGAAGTAACGTCCATATTCCTGCACCAGCACGTCAGCAGCCACTTTAGAGGCCCCGAACAACGAGTGCTTGCTTTGATCGATGCTCATGTCTTCAGCAATGCCGGGCGAATAGCGGTGAGAGGGATCGATTTCCCAGCGGGTCGCCAGTTCTTGCAACGGCAAAAAGTTGGGCGTATCGCCGTAGACCTTGTTGGTCGAGGTAAAAATAAACGGCGCTTCGGGGCAATGGGCGCGGGCCGCTTCCAGCATGTTCAGCGTCCCGTTGGCATTCACGGAAAAATCGACGAACGGATCACGGGCCGCCCAGTCGTGTGAGGGCTGAGCCGCAGTATGAATGACAAGTTCAATAGACTTGCCGTACTTGGCGAACACGGCGTCCAGCGCCGAGGCATCCCGAATATCGACGTCTTCGTGGTGGTAATTGCCCACCTGGCGCTCCAATCGGCTGCGGTTCCAGCGGGTTGAAGCTTCTTCGCCAAAGAAATACTGACGCATATCGTTGTCAATACCTACAACGTCTAGGCCTAGCGCGGCAAAAAACCGCACCGCTTCGGAACCAATTAGCCCGGCAGACCCTGAGATCAACGCTACACCCATGATGTTCTCTCCTTCTTGCACGGCTGACCATTGACTGGCCGCCTCCAGCCGTTTTGGCAGGACGGGGTTAGCATGAGTGGCTGGGCGTTAAGTCAGAGCTAATGCCAAAAACAGGAACTTTAACGGTAGGGCTCAGGTGTGAAGAAACGCACGCTCAGGATGACCTATAGTGCTTTAGGAGGGGGCACTTTGCCACTCAGCTGGCCCGGCTTTAAGC
>JAQBPF010000475.1 GCA_028287665.1 Deinococcus sp.
CCTTAAAGAAACGGCGCACGACGGGGGAGCGAGAGGGCGATTACTTCAGGGCTTGCAGGATCGCCGCCAGACCCGTCAACACAGTGCCGATAGCCGTGATAATCACAGCAACTTCACTGGGCTTCAGTGGTCTTTGGGCGCGTTTTGGTGTACCCTTACGTTGTTTACGCATAAGGATTTCACCTCCTTTTTCGCAACGCCCGGAAGTTCAGTCCGGGCGTTGCCGCTTCCGTTCTGTTGCTCCCTCTGTTCTCCCCGGTTGTCATACGCCGCGTCCCTTTCAGGACAGACTGACTATAGAGCTTTTTAAGCTGCTCCTACTCCCGCTGAGTTCCGCCATCGGCCAGCGCGATCAGCCAGGCGAACAGCTGGATAAAGGCCAGGGCCAGCGCGGGCAGTCCGGCCAGCATCATGATCCAGCCGCTGAGTTGCTGGTTGTCCAGCGGGGTCAGGTTCCAGAGGCAGAGGGCATTCACGTAGGGCGTGTACAGCACGTCGGGCGAATACAGCCAGACCATGCCGACCGTCATCATGGGGAGGGCGGCCAGCAATCCGAACCAGCCGCGAGAGCCGATAGTGGCGGGCTGCACGGCGGGCAGGGGCCGCAGCACCACAGCCCAGACCATCAGGCTGCTGAGCAGATACAGCGCGGGGAGCAGCGCCGCCGCCGTATTCGTGACCACCGAGGCGTTGAATCCGGCGGGGATGTTCCAGAAGATGATGACGGCAGCCCAGACGCCCAGGGCCACCCAGGGGTCAAGCAGCACGCCCAGCACGCGGCCTAAGCCTTTGCGCGGGTCTAATTTCACGTTCCACGGAATCCCCAGCATCAGCAGGGGCGGCACCACTTCAGCCAGCATCATCAGGCGGCCCATGTACAGCGCCATGCTGCCCGAAGTGAGGTCAGCGGCGCGGCTCTGGGTGGTCAGCAGCAGCAGCACAAGGCCGAGGCCAAACAAAACAGCCTTCCAGATCGGCCAGCGCTGACGGCCTTCCGGGGTGCGGCGGGACTGCACGAAACGCCAGAAATACAGCGCCGCCACGATCAGCGCAGGCACCAGCATCAGCGGATCGGGGCGCAGGGCCAGCAGATCGGCCAGCGTGGGGTTCAGGTTGGCGGCCACTTCCGACGCGGGAATGATAGGGGCGGTCATGGTTGTGCTCCAAGTTGAGCCTTTTCAGCCGAAACCGCGCTGCCCAGCACGTAGCGCACATCTGCCGTCACCCGCGCCACCTGCGGCAACTGGGTATAGTCCCAGATCACGCGCAGACGGCCCGCCGCATCGATCAGGTAGGTGGCGGTGGTGTGGTTGATCTGATACTCGCTGGCACTCTTGATGTCGGCCTGTTCGTAGCTGGCCCCATACGCCCGCGCTACGCGGCTCAGGGCAGGTTCAGCAATCTGGACGCCCTGCGCCTTGCCAAAAAACGTGACGTACTCACGCAGGCGCTCCGGCGTATCGCGGGCCGGGTCTACGCTGACCAGCAACACCCGGAAGTTGGCCTGCTCGGCGGGTGTGAGGCTCAGACGCACTTTATCGAGGTATGCCAACGACAGCGGGCAGATGTTGGGGCAGTGCGTGAAGCCAAAAAACAGCGCCGTGACCTTCCTGTCGGTGGCCGGACTGAACGCAAAGGGGCGGCCATCCTGATCGGTGCCCTTGAAAGCCGCCGCCTGAACAGGCGTGTCGTAGGCCGTGCCATAAAAGGGGAACGGGCTGCGAATCCGCGCAAACACCCACGCCCCGCCCAGCACCAGCGTAATGGCGCACACGGCCAGAATCGCAGACACGTACCAGGGCCGCCCGGAAGAGGCTTCGGCGGCAGACACAGCAGGAATGGGTTGATCAGTCATGGGCAACGCCTCATCTATAAATAAACTCTGTCACTTCTGAGAGAAGGCAGCCCGGTCAGCCGGGGTGAACCTGGGCCAGGGCGCTTCAGGGTTTGCGAACGGTGGCCAGAACCTTCAGGGTGCGGCCATCCGAGGTACGGAGTGTGAGGGGCAGCCGCTCACCGACTTTCAGCGGGCGTTTGAGGCCCATCAGCATCAGGTGATCTCCGGTGGCGCTCAGGGTCAGGCTGCGGCCAGCGGGAACGGTCAGGGTGCGGGCCTCCGACATTCCGGTACGGCCCTGGGCGTCGCGGCGCGTGATCATCAACATGCCGTGTGCGGCCACCGCAGCACTGACGCCGCCGAGGACGATGGGCTTGCTGCCCGTGTTGCGGAGCGTCATGAACACGCTGGTTTCGGTGATACCGGGGGGAACGGCCACGATGGTAGCGTTTTGGGCAGACAGAGGCAGAGCGGAGACCGGAGCGGTGATCGGTACGGCCAAGGGTTCGGTCATCGCGTGGCCTGCCGTATGGCCCTGTTGGGCCGCCGTATTTTGTGCCAACGCCACCGACAGCACGAAGGCCATGGAGGCGGCGGCCAGAGACAGCGCGAGCGCCACAGGCTGCCTGATGGGTGGGGATTGGGGGGAACGCGACATAACGTAAGGACTCCAGTGGGGCAGGAAGGGAGATGCGGGGCGAAGAAGGCCGCTGGCCCGAACCACCACCTGAGGGCAGTTTAGGCGCTGGGGCCGGGCTGAATTGTCCCTGCTTCCCGTCAGGGGCAGATCTGGCACGGTGGGGCGTCCCGCCTGCTTAGACGACTGAGGACCGGGCCAATCTCGCGGCAATGGAACAGGTTCCACGCCACGCGGTATGGTGGCCGGTATACCTATGCGGAAGCCCACTATTCAAGATGTTGCCCGTGAGGCGGGGGTCGGCGTCGGCACCGTGTCCCGCGTGCTGAACAATCACTCTGCCGTGCGCGGCGCGACCCGCGATACGGTGCTGAAGGCTATTGCCGACCTCGACTACACGCCCAACCCCCACGCCCGGCGCATTGCGGGCGGCAAAAGTTACACCATCAGTGTGCTGCTGCCGGTGGTGACCACCGAGTTCTACGTGCGCCTACTGGACGGCCTGGAAACAGCCTTTCAGGAAGCGCGGTATGACGTGGCTATCTTTCCGCTGCTGGACCGCTCGCGGCTGGAACGCTATCTGGGGTCGCACACGCTGGCGTATCAGGCCGATGGTCTGGTCATGGCCACCTACAACCTGACCCAGATGTTTAACGAGCACCGCCTGAGAACGCAGCAGCCCACCGTACTGGTGGACGCCTTTGCCGAGGGCGTGGACTGCGCGTTTATGGACAACGTGACGGGCGGCAAGTTGGCCGGAGACTACGCCGCCACGCTGCCCGGAACGCTGCACGCCATCTGGGTCGAAACCGAGCTGGATCAACTGTTCACCACCCGCGTCTTCGAGGATCGCCGCACCGGATTCCTGAAGGCGGTGGCTGCCGCAGGGCGAGAAGTGAAGAGCGAACATACATCTTCGTTTGACCCGCTGGCGGCCCGTAATACCGCCTGCACCCTATTGGATGAAGTGGCAGCGGCGGGCGGCCTGCCCTGCACCGTATTCGCCTCTGCCGATCTGCTGGCCGGAGCGCTGCTGGACGAGGTACGGGCACGCGGCCTGACACCGGGGCAGGATGTGCGAATCATCGGCTTCGACGATCAGCCCTGGGCCGCCGCACGTGGGCTGACCACCCTGCACCAACCTGTAGAAAACATGGGGTACGAGGCCGCCCAGCTGCTTCTTTCGCGGTTGGGTGGACACCGTGGCCCTGCCCGCGCCCGCCGTTTCGAACCCAAACTGATGGTGCGCGACACCGCCTGAGGCGCGGCCCTGATCTGAGCTATGATCTGGATAGTGATCTGGACAGTGATCTGAGCAGTAATCTGACCTGCTGCATAGCCTGAGGCAACTGCCCCACCGGAGGGCGCGTAGCCTGACCGTATGACCTCAGATGCCCACATCCCGCCAGTGCAGGCTCGCCCTGACGCTGCCCCAGCGCTGGAACTGGTCAACCTCAGCAAACGCTTTGGCGGGCGCGAGGCCGTGCGGCAGCTGAACCTGCGGGTCGAGGCGGGCGAACTGTACGCGCTGTTGGGGCCAAACGGGGCAGGCAAAACCAGCACCATTCGCATGATCGCGGGCCTGAGCCGCCCCGATGCGGGCGAGGCGCGAATCCTGGGCCACAGCGTCACCACGCACGCGCAGGCTGCCAAGCAGCAGCTCGCCTATTTGCCTGACGATCCCCTGCTGTACGACAAGCTGACGCCACCCGAATACCTGGAGTTTGTGGCGGGCCTGTGGGGCATGAACGCGGCGCAGGCGGCCCCCGAAGCCGAGCGGCTGCTGACCTGGTTGCAGCTGTGGCCGCACCGCCATGAGCGCACCGAGGGCTTTTCACGCGGGATGAAACAGAAGCTGGCGCTGGCAGGCGCACTGATTCACGGCCCGCGCCTGTTGCTGCTGGATGAACCGCTGACCGGGCTGGACGCCGCCGCTTCCCGGCAGGTCAAGGACGCCCTGCGTGAGTTTGTGGATGCAGGCGGCGCGGTGGTGCTGACCACGCACATTCTGGAAGTGGCCGAGCGGCTGGCCGACCGGATCGGCATCATCGCACAGGGCGAACTGGTGGCCGAGGGCACGCCCGCCGAACTGCTGGCCCGCACCGCAACGGCCACACTGGAAGACGCCTTCCTGAGCCTGACCGGCCCGGCTGCACAGCAAGACCACCAGACCAACGCACTCCAACCCAGGGGTGGAGAGTGAAAAGCGCCCCTCCCGGCAGCCTGCTGTGGCTGCTGCGCTGGCAAACACGGGCGGCGTTGGCGAACCTGAGCGCCCGGCAGCGCTGGAGCATCGGTATTGGGCTGGTGCTGTTTTCGGCCCTGCTGATCTTTGTGGGCGTCACGCTGCGCCCCGATCTGTCGGCCCTGACGCTGAATGCCCCTCTGGCCGGTGCAGCTGTGCCTCTTCTGGCGCTGGGGCTGGTGGTGCTGTGGACGATGATGATTGCCGCCGCCGTGAATGCAGCGTTGGCAGCTCTGTTTACGCGGGGCGACCTGACGCTGCTGCTGCATTCACCCATTGCGCCGCGCACCGTACTGGCTTCGCGGGCGTTGGGGGTGGCCCTCTCGGCAGGCGTGAGCGTGGCCCTGTTGATGGTGCCGCTGCTGGCCGCCGCCGCTGTGCTGGGAGTATGGCGGGCAATGGGACTGCTGGGATGGTGGCTGGCCGCCGCCGTACTGGCCGCCTGCGTGGGCCTGTGGCTGACGCTGGGGCTGGTGCGAACCCTGGGTGTACAGCGCACCCGCACGGTGTCGGCGGTGCTGGGATCGCTGATCGGCGCGGCAGTGTTTCTGGCTTTTCAGTGGCCCAACTTCTTGCGAATATCAGGCCAGGGCAGAGCCGCTGACCGGATCAACACTCCTCCCTTCGACTTTCTCGCAGGCCTGCGGCTGCCTTCTGACAGTCTGCTGGCCTTACCCGTGCGGGCGGCGTGGTCGGAACCCGGCCCACTGCTGGGGCTGCTGGGTGCGGCGGCGCTGTGTCTTATGCTCACGGTCACGGCCCTGACCCGCCTGTTTGTGCTGGGCGCACAGACCTCGCAGGAGCGGCCCACCGCCCGCCTACCCCGCCCCGCCGCTGCCCGGCCCCTGCGTTTCCGAACGGCCCGGTCCGCCACGCTGCTCAAGGAATGGCGGCTGATCTGGCGCGACCCGGCGCTGCTGTCGCGCACGCTGCTGCAACTGCTGTACTTGGTGCCGCTGCTGGCTCCCGCCCTGCGCGGCGGCAACATCGGGGCAACGGTAGGTGTGGGCGTGGTGCTGTTGACCTCCAATCTGGCCGTGTCGTTGGCCCAACTGACCCTCAATGCCGAGGACGCCCCCGACCTGCTGCGCTCGGCCCCGCGTTCGCCTGCGGTTCTGCGGCGCGACAAATGGTTGGCGGCCAGCCTGCCCCCGCTGGGCCTGGGGGTGGCCGGACTGGCTCTACTGGCCTTCAGAGGGCAGCTTGGGGCCGCCGCCATAGACCTGCCGCTGCTGCTGTTGGGCGTGGGCGGCTCGGCCCTGATGGTGCTGTGGCAGCCGCTGCCCACCCGCCGCGCCGATCTGTTCAGGCGCCAGCAGGCGCCCCCTTTCTGGCTGACCCTCCTGACCCTGGTGTTTCAGTTAACGATGGCCGGAACCGTGTATCTGCTAAATGCAGGCCAGTGGTGGGGACTGGGAACGCTGGCGGTGGCACTGGCCGCGCTAGCGATTGCCTACGGTCAACGCCGCTCGGATGCGAGTTAAATCGGACGCAGGTGAAAGGGAGACAGGTTGACTCCGGGCTAGCCCCGCGCCCGCAGCCCCACCAACAACGCCGCCGTGAATGCGCCCGCGAAAGGCAGATTGGCCGTCAGCAGGCGCGAAAGCCATGCCACGCCCTGCTCGCCGCCCTGCCGCAGCCACGGTTCACTGAGGGCCTGCACCCGCGTCCAGTGCACCGTAATCAGGTCGAACCAGGACAGCACCTGCAGGGCAATAAACAACAGGCCGACCAGCAGCAGCACGATGCGGCCCAGTTTTTTGAGGGCGTATCCGGTGGCGAACCCCAGCAGCGCGCCCACACTCAGGTCGGGCAGCAGGGAGGCCAGGAGGCCAGCGGGCAGCGCCGGAGCAAGGGCGGAACCGGGGTCGGGTGGGACAGGCAGAGGCGCAGACATGGACGGGGACGCATGCTAGAGCATTTCGTCTGTCACAGA
>JAQBPF010000485.1 GCA_028287665.1 Deinococcus sp.
CGTCACATTGCCCCGCTAGACTCGGCTCATGCTGCGTTTTGCCCTGCCTCTGTCTGTGTTGCTTGCCGCTTCCGCCCACGCCGCGCCCGTTCGGGTGGAATTCTGGCACGCGATGGACGGCGTGCAGGCCAAAGTCAGCGACTACGCCCGCGAATTCAACCGCTCTCAGACCGAGTATGAGGTGGTGCCGACATCGCTGGGCAACTACCGCGAGTTGCTGCCGCGCCTGCAATCGGCGCTGAAAACGGGCAAGGCTCCGGCGTTGGTGCAGCTGGAATACACCCAGTTTTCACGCATGGCCGCCGATGGGCAACTGGCCGACCTGACCAAGCCCGTAGACGCCCTGCCCGGTGCCCTGACCCGCGACTTTGCCCCAGCCGTCTGGAAGGCGGGCGAGGCAGGCGGGCGGCGCCTGGGCCTGCCGTGGAATGTGAGCGTGCCCGTGCTGATGTACAACGCAGGCGCACTGAACCGCGTCAAAATGACGGCCCCCGATACGTGGACACAGTTGGAGAGCGCGAGCCGCAAACTGGCGGGCGGCAGCAAACGCCCGTTGGTGGTGGCCGCCGACGCCTGGACATTTGAGGCCGATGTGCTGGCACGCGGCGGCAGCCTCAGCATCGGCACGCAGCCCGCGCTCAACAGCCCCGACGCCGTGGAAGCCCTGACCCAACTGGCCCGCATGAGCGCCGCCGGACTGGCCCAGCCCCGCACGCTGAATGAGGCCACCCGCGCCGCGTTTGATTTTGCACGCGGCCAGAATACCTTTGTGCTGGCCAGCGTCGCCAACTGGGTCGATGCCAAAAAACTGCCCTTTTTCAATCTCGGCATCGCGCCCTTTCCGTGTGAAAAGGTGGGCAACTGCACCGTGCCTCTGGGCGGCGCAAACCTGGCAGTGCCGCGCGGCACGCCTGCCAATCAACAGGCCGGAGCGCTGGCCTTCTGGGCTTATCTGATGGAAGCGCCGAGGCTGGCCGATTGGGTCAAGACCACCGCCTACGCCCCACCCCGCCGCGCCGTGACCCCGCTGCTGGCCGACTGGTACGCCAAAAATCCGCAGGTACGGATCGCCCACGAGCAACTGGCCCGCGCCGTGCCCCGCCTGAATACTCCGGATTCGGGCCAGTGGGCCACGTATCTGGAAGACGCGATTCTGAAGGCCACGACGGGCAAATTGACAGCGAAGGCGGCACTGGACGAGGCTCAGGCGAAAGCGGCGAGATAAAACCGTGAGTGGTCAGTGGTCAGTAGTGAGTGGGAAAAGCACAGCACCGAAGATCAGTCTAGCTTTTGACCTTCCCACTGCCCACTCACCACTACCCACTTCCCGCTCCCCGCGCTTCCCGCAGCAACTCGCTGACCCGGCTCAGGCATCGGCTGTACTTTTTGGCATAGGCTCCGTGGCGATACTCGTCGTTGAACAGGGCGTTCAGGGGCACACCGGTCAGAGCGGCGGGCAGGCCCAGGTCGTACAGCTTGTCTATGAAATGCACGAACCGCAGCGCCACATTCTGATCGGACATGGGGGCCAGATCGTGTAGGCCCACCGCGCCCACGCCCGCCAGCATTTTGGCAAAACGGCTGGGGTGCACCTCCAGCAGGTGGCGGTTCAGGTCACGGTGAGACACCTGCGCGGACGTTGCCGGGTCCTGCCTGGCCTGCCACACGGCAAATTCTTCGGGCAACAGTGGGCCTTCCGATACGGTGCCGCGTTGACGGTAATCGGGGCCGTCGACCCGGTGGGTCTCGAAGCGGTCCGCGATGCCCTGAATCTGGCGCTGAAAATCGGAGGCATTGAAGCGGCCCTGTCCGAGTGCGCCGGGTTCGGTGTTGCTGGTGGCCACCACACTGGTTCCAGCAGGCATCAGCTGGCCCAAAAAAGTATTCGCCATGTGGGTATTGCCGGGGTCGTCCAGTTCAAACTCGTCGATCAGCAGCAGTTGGTGACCCCGGAAGGCTTCCACCGCCCGCACCATCCCCAGCGACCCGATGATGTACATCAGATCCTGAAAACTCATCAGGGCGCGGTTGCCCTGAGCCGCGTGATAGGTGCTGGCGAGCAGGTGCGTTTTGCCCACGCCGAAGCCGCCGTCGAGGTACAGCCCCCGGCCCTCGGAGCGCGTTTTGCGGAACAGCCGGAAGCCGCCGGGCCGCACCTGTGCCCCCTGAAGAAACGCCTGCAAACTGGCCCGCGCCTCCGCCTGACTGGGAAAATCGGGATTGGGGCGGTAATTCTCGAAGCGCACGCCCTGAAAACGGGCACTGGGCGTCAGGCCTGCCGTCAGTTCCTCCGGCGAGAGGCTGGGATTGCGGGCCAGCAGATCGATCATGGAAATTCCGGCGGGAGAGCGCGTTTGGTGAGTGGTGAGTGGTCAGTGGTGAGTGGGGAGGGCGTGGTGGCCGAAGCATCTCCACGCCGCACAAGCATGGAGACTGTGGACTGAATCAGGCTCAGACCGGACAATCCTTTTCCACGATCCACCCTCCACATTCCGCCCCCCTCACCTATGAACATCCAGCTCCACCTTGTAATTGCCCCGGCGCGTTTCGTTCACCACGCGCTTGAAGTCGATGCGGCCCAGGCCCTCGGCGCTCAGGCTGTCTCCTTCCCGGATGTCGCTGCTGGAGCGGGCGGGTTGACCGTTCAGGCGCACCTTGCCGCCCTCTATGCCCTGCTGAAAGTAGGCGCGGCTCACGCCGAAGCCTTTGGCGCCCACCACATCCACGCGCATAGACGGCACCACGACTTCGCGCACGCGGCTGCTTTTGCCCGCGCTCTCGCCCACATCTTC
>JAQBPF010000520.1 GCA_028287665.1 Deinococcus sp.
GCCACTTCCTCCGGTTCCCCGCCCCGGCCCATCGGCACGCCCCCAGATAGCCGCGCCACACGCCCCGGCTCGCCTCCGCTGGCGTGCATGTCGGTGGTGATCAATCCGGGGCGCACGCCATTCACGCGGATGCCCTCGCCCGCGACTTCGTGCGCCAGCCCAACAGTCAGGGTGTCTACTGCGCCCTTGGACGCCGCGTAGTCCACATATTCACCCGCCGAACCCAGCACCGCCGCCCGCGACGACACGTTCACGATTGCGCCACCCTGCCCGCCGCGCCGCGTGGACATGCAGCGCACAGCCTCGCGGGCGCACAGGAAACTGCCGATCACGTTGGTTTCAAAAATGCGCCTCAGCCGGGCGGCGTCCAGATGTTCCACACGGGTCTGCTGCTCCAGAATGCCCGCATTGTTCACCAGCGCGGTCAGCGTGCCCAACTGTTGCGCCACCTCCCGGAACATCCGTTCCACATCGCTCTCGCTGCTCACATCGGCCTGAACGGCAATCGCTCGTCCTCCACTCCTTTGTATGGCCGCCACCACCTGCCCAGCAGCGGCGGCCTCCTGCCTGTAATTCACGGCCACGGCGTACCCTTTCTGGGCGGCCAGAAGCGCGGTTGCCGCCCCGATGCCTCGACTGCCCCCAGTAATCAGCAAGACTGGATTCATGGGGCCAATTTAGGCGAACCAGGGCCTGCTGGGCGGGTACAGCTACCTACCAGTGTGGCCCGGCTGCCTGCTGTTCTGTGGGCCGCCTACACAGGTGACCCTGCCGAACATGAACCCCGCGTTACATTCCCCCCATCCTCACCTGGGGGAAGCAGCCCACAATGACCGCATTGCTTGCTCTGCACTACAGGCAGAACAGGCGTGAAAGGAGAACCATGAACAACGACATGAATGGCGGCGTCAGCAAACGCAGCCTGCTGCTGCTGGGTGGACTCGCGGCCCTGAGCCTCAATCCCGACGTGCGCCGCAAGCTGGTCCTCGGCACCCGTGACGCGCTGGGAACGGCGCAGGGCACTCTGGACGACACCATCAAACCCGCCCTGGCAGGCGCGGCGGTGCAGGCGGGCCACGCCGGACACGCGGCCCAGATCGCCGCTCAATCCGCAGTTCAGACCGCTGTGCAGACGGCCAGCCATACGCTGGAAGCCCTCCGTGAAGAAGTTCCGCCCCGCGCCCAGGCTCTGCTGGGTACCGCCCAGGAAGCGGCGGGTGTATTGGCTGCCGGAGCCGCTGCCAAAGCCGTGCAACTGCGCCACGATGCAGGCGAGGCCGCGCAGGTGGCCCGTGAGGAAGCAGGCAAGCGTCTGACCACCCTCTCGGGTGAAGTGATGGAGGCCACCGCCGAACGCCGTGAAGCTGCCGCCAAAGCTCTGGCGGTGGCCCAGGCCAGCGGAAAAACGGCAGGCAGCGCCCTGATGGCCGATGTCAGTCAGCGGGTACAGGGCCTCTTGAGCGACACCCAAGACACCGTAGAAGGCCGCCGCCACGCCGCCGAAAAAGCGCTGGCCCGCGCCCGCAAAGACGCCGAGAAAGAATTGCGTGCAGCCCGCAAAGAATGGAAGCCCGCCAAGCTGGAGAGCGCTGTGGCCAAGCGGATCGCGCCCCTGCAAAAGCAGGCTGGACGCGAGCTGGCCCAGTTTGAGAAGGAACTGCACAAGAAGACCAAACAGGCGGCGCGTGGTGGCCGTCAGATTGAGGGCAAGATGAAGAAAGAAGTTGCCGGAAAAGCCGTGAAAGTGAAGGCGGCCAAAGCCAGAGCGGAACTGGAATCTGAGCGCGGTGGCAACACCAGCGGCGTGATCGGCCTCGTGCTGTTGGCCACCGGCGCCATCGTACTGGCCCGTATTCCCGTGGCGCGTCAGGGCATCCTGAACGCCGTGGAGTCCATCAACCCCGGCGCCGCCCAGAGCCTCAAGAATGCAGGCCGCAGCGCCCGCAACCTGATCGGCACGATGTGGCTGGAGCGCATGGAAGAAGAACCCAAACCCGCCACCCCACCTGCCGCCACTGCGCCCGCACCGACCACGGTTGCCGCCACCGTCGCGCCCGCCGCCGGAGCTGCTGCCGGAACGCAGGCCGCCACCACCGGAGCCACCTGGGGCGGAGCCATTGCCCCCGATTCTCCTGCCGCTGGCAATACAAACACCACCAGCAAGCCCAGCAACACGGACAGCAACAAGACGAACTGAGCTTCTGAAAAGCTGAGCTGTCCGCCATCAGTACCCAGGTGGTTTGATGGGTTCAAGAAAGTTCAAGAAAAGGGGAGAGGCCGCCGCGTGCGGCCCTCTCCCTTTTGATTTGAATTCTTATGGAGGGCACCGAAACCAGCTGATCACCACTTATCGCCCCGGCAATCCGTCCAAAAACCCGCGAATCTCCCCCACAGTCTGCGCTTCGGCCTCGGCACGGGTCACGGTAGGCAGGCCGTCGCCCTTTTGCGGGCCGTAGCGTCCGAAGAAGGCGTGAACGGCCCCGTTGATGACGGTCAGGCGGGTGGTGGTGGTGGGCAGGCGATTGAGGCCGTCACGAACATCTGTTTCAGCGGCCACTTTGTCATTCTGGGCCAGCAGCGACAGCACGGGCAGGGGCGCTCCGGGCAGGTCGCGCAGGCTCACATTCCCCGCCGGATAGGCGCCCATCAGAATCAGGCCCGCCAGTTGCGCCCGGTGGTCTTTGGCATATTGGGCCGCCATTGCACCGCCCAGCGAATGCCCCGCCAGAATCACGCGCTTGCCTGCTCCAAACTGTTTGATCAGGGCGTCGGCGCGGCCAATTCCGGTCACGGCCAGATCCAGTGGGAAGGCGGGAACCACGGTTCTTACGCCCTGCCCAGCCAATGCCGTTCCCAACCATTCGTAGGCCTGTGGGCGCACCAGGCCGCCCGAATAAACTACCAGCAGGGTGTCGTATTGCCCGTTGACAGGCTGAATATCCAGAAATGTACCGGGGTTACTTTGCAACGTGGCGCGGGCCTGTGCGCCCTGCACGGCGGCGTCCTGGCCAACCACCAGCGGCGGGCGATTGACCACCCCGATGCCCACGGCCAGCAGATAGCCCAAAAATCCAGCCAGCAAGAGAGAAAGCCACACCCGCGTACGCGGTGAAAGTCGGGGACGCTTGGCGCTCAGTCGGGTCATGGCCCCAGCCTAGGCGTTGGCTCTGAACATGCTGTCCTTTATCCCACCTTCATCTTCCTGATTGCCCTGATCCAAAAAGCTCAGCTGTGCATATAGCTGTTCAGAACAAGAGGCCGAGCTGGAAAGCCCACAAGGAGAACCACCATGACGAACCTGAAAATTGGACTGACTGCCCTCGCCGCCCTTTCGCTCGCTTCCGCTGCCAATGCCCAGATGGGCCAGGCCTACGTGCGTGTGGTTCACGCCGTCAGCGACGCCCCCAATGTAGACGTATACGTGGACGGCATGCGAACCGTGGCCAACGCGCCCTTCAAGGCCGTGACCCCCTTCGGTGAAGTGCCCGCTGGCGCACACAAAGTCATGGTGACTGCCGCTGGCATGAAAGACACCGTGGTCTTCGAGGCCGACGTGAACCTGACCGCCGGAACCTACTACACCGTTGCCGCCGTGGGCTACCTGAAGAACATCAAACCCAAGATTTTCACGGCCACCAGCATGAACATGAACAAGGCCAAGGCCGCCGTCAACGTCTACCACCTCTCGCCCGACGGCCCCCGTGTGCAGGCTCTGGCCGTTGATATGAGCAACGCCAAGCTGCTGCCTATGGGCCTGAGCTACGGCAACATGGCTGGCCTGCTGGTCAACCCCATGGGCGTGAACCTGAACGTCGTGCCTTTCGGCAAGATGGAACCCGTCGTCAAGAACATCAGCGGCATCAGCGTGGCGGGCGGCAAGAGCTACAGCCTGTTTGCAGTCGGCACGCTGGGCGGCAAGACCTTTGATGTCGTCGTGGCCGAGGACAAACTGGTCATGGGGAGCATGAACGAGAAGTAAGTCTGATTCCGATTTCAGGCGTCGTTCCTGAAATCGGAATCACTCAAGCGGGCTGGGGGGCGCAGGATTTTGGCCGCCCAGCCCGCTTTTTGGTTTTTCGGGGTGCGGGTCACGCGCTGTGATCACCAAAAGTTACAGCGTCCCAGAGCAGTCAGTTTTCAAAGCGCACAGCTTTCCCAAGGAGGAATGACATGAAATTTATACGGGCGTTCATCGCCGTTGCCCCGCTAAGCGTCTTGGGCTTTATCGGATTAGAAGTGCTGGGCTGGATCAATCCGGTGGTGGCCCTGTTTGGCCGGATCACGCAGGCGTTGGGCGTTCCGGTGGTTTTTCAGTTCTTGCACCAGATTTTTGGTCTGGGCAGCACAGGCAAAAGCGTGGCCTTTGCAGGCGTGCTGGTGGGCTGGCTGGGCGGCCTGACGTTGCTGGGCGGGTTGGTCAGGCCGTGGCAGGCGGGCGCGGTGGTGGCGTTGGCTCTCCTGGCCTTCACTCCGCTGGAAGTGGCGATTGGCAACGGCGTGGTCTTTAGGCTGCTGTTGTGGGGCCTGGAACTGCTGCTGGCTCCCCGCACTGCTGCACGCTCAGCATTGCCCGCCACTGATCTGGTGCAGCCGCCACATTTGCCCAATGTGCAAGCGGCCCGCACCGATGCCACGCGGCGCACGGTCACGCTGGCGTTGGCAGGCACAGGCGCGGCGGTTCTGGCTGCTGGAGCGGGCCGCCTGATTTCGGTTGGCGGAGCAGGGGCGTCGGCCTCGGCGGCAGCCACGCCAGTCACGCCCGGCAGTCTGCCCCCTGGCGTCACCCCCGTGTCCAACTGGTACTACGTCAGCAAGAATCTGGAAGCCCTCGACCCCCGGATCAAGGCCGAAAAGTGGTGCCTGCGGGTGGACGGCCTGGTGGGCACACCCA
>JAQBPF010000522.1 GCA_028287665.1 Deinococcus sp.
CTGCTCGTCGGTTTGCCCACGTACCCGCGTGCCCGCGATGGGCCGGGTGATGATGGTCTGGCCGTCGCTCCTCAGCAGGCTTTCGGGGCTGCTGGCCACCAGCGCCACGTCTCCTAGCGCCAGATAACCGAGATACGGGCTGGGATTCACGCGGCGCAGGGCACGGTACAGCGCGAACGGATGCACGGTCAGGTCGGCACTGAAGCGTTGCGAGGGCACCACCTGAAAAATGTCTCCGGCCCGGATGTATTCCAGCGCCTGTTCCACGGCGTCCATGTAGCCCTGCGGCGTGAAGTTGCTGGAAAACTGGGGGGCTTGGGTCGCTTCTGTACCAGGAATGTCGGCGGGCAGCGGCCCACGCAGTTTCAGCGAGAGGGCGTCGGCCTGGGCTTCGGCATCGTCCTGGGCTTCGGCAGTGGCCACCGCCAGCAGCCGGTGACGCAGATGGTCGTAAATCACCATGCCGCGCGGCGCGATAAAGAGGGCGTCGGGCACCTGCAATTCGTCGGGGTTGGTGTCGGGCAGGCGTTCGTAGGCACGGACAATGTCATAGGACGCGTAGCCCACCGCGCCGCCGATCAGGGCGGGCAGTCCGGCGGGGATGGTCACAGGCCGGGTCACCGAGTGATACAGGCGGGCCAGCGGATCGGCCTCCGTGCCCTCGTGGTCGCCAAAAACGCCCGTGCTCTTCACCTGTCCGGCGTGATATTCAAAGCGCCCGCTTTCGCCCACGCCAATAAACGAGTAACGGCCCAACTTCTCGCCCGCTTCTACACTTTCGAGAAGAAAACTGACGCGCTCGCCCTGCGCCACCTTGAGGTACGCGGTCACGGGGGTGTCCAGATCGGCATTCAGCTCTCGCACAGCCACGTTGAGGGCAGGGCGCGGGGGAGGGACGGAAAGTGCAGTCATGTGGCTCCTTGAGGGTCTGCCCGGAGAGGCTGGGAAATCAAAAGAAAACGCGCCCAGTGGATTGATCTCCACTTGGGCGCGTTGCGGTCGGCAAACAAAGGACGGCGCGGCTTAGACCCAAGCAGAGCTGGGCCACCACCACGCACCGGTTACGGTCATGCCCGCATAGTAGCGCGGCGGGCCGCCAGAGAGAAGAGCAGTGCCAGACAAGGGGGACACGGGAGAGGCCCAGCGTCAGCCAATCGCCAACCGCGCCAGCACGATCGCCAGAATGCTCGCCCCCAACATGGCCGCCAATGCCTTCACACGGGTTTTCTTGAGATACAGCAAGATGCCCAGCCCAGTCAGAGAAACAACGGTCAGGAACACGCCGCTGAGGTCAATCAGCCAGGCCCATGCAGACCCTGCGTCGCGGCCCCGGTGCAAGTCGTTCAGCACGGCAACGGCTCCCTGCGCCTGCACGTTCACGGTGTATTTTCCGGTGGCCGCTTCAATAAAAGCGTCGGCGCTGTACCCCGGAGCCTTGAACGACAGGCTGGCCTCCTCTCCGTCCAGGCGGGTGTCTCCGGCGCGGCCCCGCAACCCCTGTTGGGCGCGGAGTTCCTCGGCCACAGTCAGCCAGTTCACGTCCGTACCTTTGATCCAGCCTGCGGGCAGGGTTCCGGTGGCCTCGCGGCGGGTTTCGGCGTTGCCAAAGGCCCAATCCGGGTGGTTGAGCGTGATGCCGGTCAGACTGAAAAACAGCACCACCAGCAGACTGATCATGCTGGTGTAGGTGTGCAGCCAGCGCAGCCAGACATTCATCCGGGCTTTCATGGTGCGTGGGCGACGGGCCGGAGGGGTATCTGTCGGGGCTGCCCTGTCAGGTCTGGTAGAGCTGGACATCAATCCTCTGCCCGTTGTCTTGAGGGCCAAGGGAATGCAGGCAGCAAGCGGCAAGGCAAGGGGAGAGGGTGCCAAGGAGAGAGGCAACCTTGCAGGACAAGCGGC
This sequence comes from Deinococcus sp., assembly GCA_028287665.1. Classification (GTDB taxonomy): domain Bacteria; phylum Deinococcota; class Deinococci; order Deinococcales; family Deinococcaceae; genus Deinococcus. The sequence continues at coordinate 1,903 of JAQBPF010000522.1, forward strand.
GGCATCCCTAGGCCTTGCTGAAGCTCACGCTGGCGGCTTCGATGTCCTGATCTGCCCCCAGAGCTTTCTTGAAGGCGCTGCCTGCTACGGTCACTTTTTCACGCACCAGACTGTAAGGGCCGTGTTCGCGGGCGGTTTATATGCACACGTAATACTCACCCTGCGCGGCCAGTGCGCCCTTGTCGGTCTTGCCATCCCACGCCACTGCATACGACCCCGGATTGCGGGTCGCGCTGCTGACCGTTGCCACCAGAGCGCCGCTTTCTCTGTACCAGCGCCGCAGTTCTCCCAGCCAGCGCGGATTCATGCGGCTCTGCTGCGTCCACACGGTCAGGGTACGAACCGGATTGCCCTGCGTGTCTTCAATCCAGACCGCCACATAGGGCCGCTTGACCCGCCCGGTGGCCTGCGTCGCCACAGTAAAGGCCACATTCAGCGCCATGCCTGTCGCCCATTTTTTACTGGTGCTGGGGGTGGCTGCGGCGGCCTGCGCGGGCAAAAAGCGGGTCAGGGTCAGTGCGGCGCTGGCGGCGGCCAATTTGCCAATAAAACTGCGTCGGGTAGATGGATTCACAGTCGTTCTCCGGGGGTTGGAAAGGGGAGGGGTGGTTCGGACGTGGTGTGCTGGACTGGGTGAAACTCTCAGGCCGAACATCGCACGGCCCGGTTGGACGAATGTTAAAGGGAAGGGTGGCCAAACGAGACACAGGGGGTGGGGACAGGCAATAGGGCAGTATTCCCTATAGAGCGGCTTCGACTGTGCAGACTGGAACAGTGTTTGGAGGTGAGAGGGGTCAGGGTCAATCGCGTTTCTCACTCCCTCCCTCGCCTGCGGTGCTTTGCAAGCACTGGGGAGGGACAACAGCAAACCCACACCGTCCCCGCTCGAAGACATGTGAGGCCCCAAGGTGCGTGCAGGGAGTAGGCCACTTCCAGAGCTGAGCCGACGGGCAACTCCACTTCAGATGAATGATTGGGTCGAACCTGAAGACGAGATGGCTCCTGCTCAGTGCAGCGTAAGCTCCCCTGATCCCTCTGGGGGCGGGGGAGAACGTAGGAGCAACCCAAAAACACCGAATCAACCAGCAAGCATGATCCAAGCTCGTGCCTCTGCAACAAGCTCAGCCTCCAGCCTGCCCCCAACGCTCACTGCAATGCTGCCCCCCGTCCGCCGCCACAATCAGCGCCGCTGCCCCTGCTGTGGCGTTCATCAGCGCTAGCCCCTCCGCGATGGGCAGCACGCTCAGAACGGTGGCGAGGGCGTCGGCAATGAGGCAGGTGGGGGCGGTCACGGTGACCCCTTGCACAGCCTGTATGGGTTGCCCACTGCGCGGATCGAGGACGTGTGAGTACCAGGTTTCGCCCACCTGATAGCCCCGGTGGGCCTGGCCACTGGTCGCCAATGCGCCGTTGCAGACCCATACGCGACCTGTAGCCGGAGCGTCGTCCCTCATGGTGGTGGGATCGGCAAGATCCACATTCAGGCCGGGTTGCTTCAGGCCGGGAAGCTCCAGTGTTCTGAGGTCGCCGCCCGCATTGACCAGCACGCGTTGCACGCCTTCTGTCGCAAAAGCGGCTTCGGCGGCCCCGTCGACCACGTAGCCCTTGGCCAGCGCATTCAGCCCCAGCGGGTAGGCGGCGTGTAAGGTGGCCCAGTTCTCAGAGACACCGTTGCCTTCCAGTGTCCAGGGTGCGGCCTGCAACTGGGCGGCCAGTTCGGTCAGTGCGGCGGGGTCGGGTGGGCGGCCTGCTGTCTCTGCCTGCTTCCACAGCACCCCAAAAGCATCTGCGCCCGGATGGAACGCGCCCCCGGTTTGCCTGCGCCAATGATCGGCAGTCTGCAAGACCTGCACCAATTCCGGGCTGAGTTGCGTGGGAACGTGGGGTTGTGCCAGCCAGCGCCGAAGCTCGCTGCCGGGGTCGAAGCGGTTGAAAATTGTAGTCAGGCGTTCCAGTTCGGCCAGCGCCGCCAGTTCAGCTTGCCCTGCCTGCGCGGGTGTTCCAGCCACGATTTGCAACTCGACTTCGGTGCCCAGCATCCGTTCGTAGACGCTGTGCAGGCGGTGGGGAACAGGCCGCAACCTGGACAACAGAGAGCGGACAAACGACATGCCGTCTATGTTGCCCCATCGTCGTGCCACAGGGGGAAGGTCCAGCGCCGGGTCTTTTACCCACCCGGTTGATTGGACGCCACATAAAACAGCAGCCCGATCAGGATCACGTCGAAGGCCCAGCTGGCCGGACGGCGCAGGTTCGGGTCACGGCGCGAGCGGAGAAACTGCACGCCCAGCCGCCCCACGAGCAGCACGATCACCAGGTAGGGACTGGGCGTGGGGCCGCCAAGCAGGGGCAACAGCAGCGCCACCGCCACCAGCCCCAGCAGCACGAAACTGGCGATGGTCAGGGCATCGGGGCCACCCGCTCGGGGCGGCTCAGAGTGTGGCGGCTCAGACGGGTTCAATGGACGTGGCCTGCTTGGACTTGGGCAGCATGGCTTCAATTTCTACAGCTTTTTCCACTGCGCCTTTGCTCTTCAGGGTGGGGGCCGGAACGGCTGCTGTCTCAACAGGTTCCAGCACCAGCACGCTGGTGGGCGGCAGGCTCAGGCGCAGGTGTTGGCTCTGGCCGTTCCAGCCCTCGGCTTTGGTGGTCAGGTCGGGTTGCTGGGTGCCGAAGCCGCCGTATTCGCCGTCGTCGGTGCTCAGCAGCACGCGGTATTCTCCGGCTTCCGGTACGCCCACCGGGTACAGGTCGCGGTACACAGGCGTCATATTGGCCACCACCAGCGACCAGGCCCCGCTGCCCGGATCACGGCGGATATAGGCATACACGCTGTTTTCCACGTCGTCGGCGCTGATCCACTGGAGCCCGGCGTCCAGCGTATCGCCCGCGTGCCAGTCGGCGCGGCCCACATACAGTTCGTTCAGGCGGCGCACCAGATTCATGATGCCCCGGTGATCGGGCACATCGGCCAGATGCCAGGGCAGGCCCGCGTCGTGGTTCCATTCGGTGGGCTGGGCGAATTCCTGGCCCATGAACAGCAGCTTTTTGCCGGGCGTGGTCCACATCATTGCCAAAAAGGCGCGGTAGTTGGCCCGCTGCATGTACCAGTCGCCGGGCATTTTGGCCACCAGCGACTTCTTCAGGTGCACCACCTCGTCATGGCTGATGGCCAGCACGTAGTTTTCACTGGTGCGGTAGGCATTGAAAAAGGTCAGGGCGTGGTGGTGGTATTTGCGCCACAGGGGGTCTTCTTCAAAGTAGCGCAGCGTGTCGTTCATCCAGCCCATGGCCCACTTGTAATCGAAGCCCAGGCCGTAGGGAGACGGTGTGGTGACACCCGGAAAGCTGGTGCTTTCTTCGGCAATGATCATGCAGCCGGGGGCCAGATGGTGGGTCACTTCATTCAGGCGCTTCAGGAAGGCAATGGCTTCCAGGTTTTCGCGGCCCCCGTGGATGTTGGGAATCCATTCGGTACGGGAAAAATCCAGATACAGCATCGAAGCCACCGCGTCCACCCGCAGGCCGTCCACATGGAAGTCTTGCAGCCACTTCAGGGCGCTGCCGATCAGGAACATCACGACTTCGTTGCGCCCGTAGTCGAAGATTAGGGTGTTCCAGTCGTTGTGGTAACCCTTGCGCGGGTCGGCGTATTCGAACAGGGGGCCGCCGTCAAAGTTGGCGAGGCCCGCCGCGTCAGTGGGAAAATGGCCCGGAACCCAGTCCAGAATCACGCCGATGTTCAGCGAATGCAGGTGATCCACGAGGTATTTGAAGTCTTCCGGGCTGCCCATCCGGCTGGTCGGCGCGTAGTAGCCCGTGACCTGATAGCCCCATGACCCGTCAAACGGGTGCTCCATGACGCCCAGGAGTTCCACGTGCGTATAGCCCATATAGCTGGCATATTCACCGAGGCGGTGGGCAAAATCGCGGTAATTCAGGAACCAGCCGTCGTCGCGCTTGGCCCACGAGGGCGCGTGAACCTCGTACACGCTCACCGGGCGGTCAAAGTTCTGGGTGCGGTTCTCCATCCATGCGCCGTCTTGCCAGTCATAGGGCTGATCCCAGACGATGGAGCTGGTGCTGGGGCGCACCTCAAAGAACGTGCCGTAGGGGTCCATCTTGTCTTCGGTCAGGCCGCTGGCCCCGGTGACGCGGTATTTGTAGCGCTGGCCGTGCAGGGCCGCAGGCACGAAGGCGCTCCAGAAGCCGAAGTCCAGGCGCTGCATGGCGTTGTCGAAACCGTTCCAGCCGTTAAAATCACCGACCACACTGACATGCTGGGCGTTCGGAGCCCACACGCCAAAGCGCACACCCGGTACGCCGCCCTCAGTCACCTGGTGTGCCCCCAACATCTGATCGGGGCGGACCAGATCGGATGTCACCAACTTTTGAAGATGCGCATGATCCAACGGCAGGATTTGACTCATGAGGGGAGTGTAGCCGGAAGCCGTCTCTCCACAGAACGCGGCGTGCATACGTCAGGCAGATATGAAGACTTTATGGAGACTCCGTTTCTGATCGTCGCTCAATTTTCCAGCACATTGCGCCGGAAGCGTTCCAGAATCGCCAGCCCCACCGCGCCACTTTTTTCGGGGTGAAACTGTGTGGCGTGCAGGTTGCCCACACTGAAGGCGGCCCAGAACGGCACCCCGTACTCGGTCATGGCCCCGTGATCAACGGCTACGGTGGCGGGCACGTAATAGCTGTGCACAAAGTAGGCGTGCGCCGGGGCGGGCAGCCCACGCAGCAGGGCGCTGTCGCCGACGCTCTGCATGGAGTTCCAGCCCATCTGCGGCACCTTGCGCTCCGGCACCGCCTCAAATTTGCGGACGGTACCGGAGATCAGGTTCAGGCCCGCCACACCCGGCGCTTCCTCCGAGTCGGTCAGAAGCATCTGCATGCCCACACAGATGCCCAGAATGGGCGTGCCCGCGTGGGCGGCGGCCATCACGGGAGCGTGAAACCCGCTGCTCTCAAAGGCCTCCATCACCTGCCGGAAGTGGCCCTGACCCGGCACCACCAGGGCCCGTGCGCCCGGCACGTCTGCGGGGTCAGCACTGATCTTGACCTTCATTCCAGCCCGCGCTAAGGCTTTGGCCGCGCTGCGTACATTGCCCGCGCCGTAATCGAGGAGCAGGACTTCTGGGGGAGTTGCTTCGCTCATAGACTTCCTTTCGTACTCGCCACCTGATCCGACGTAACCTGCACAGCGTCGCGCAGGGCACGGGCAAACGCCTTGATGATGGCCTCTATGACGTGGTGGGCCTCGCGGCCTGCCAGCACACGCACATGCAGGTTGGCCCCGGCGTGGTTGCAAAATCCCCGCAGAAACTCGCGCAGATGGTAATGGGTCATGCCGCCCGCCGTGCCCCAGATATCCAGCGTTTCGGGTTCAAAGGCAAGGTGGGCGCGGCCCGACAGGTCCAGCACCACGTGGGCCAGCGTTTCATCCATCGGCACGAAGGCGCTGCCGTAACGTTCGATGCCCTTGCGGTCGCCCAGTGCCTGCGCCAACGCCTGCCCCAGCGTAATTCCGGCGTCTTCGATCAGGTGATGCGGCTCGATGTGCAGGTCGCCAGTGGCCTGAATACTCAGGCCGATTCGGGCATGGCGGGCCAGAGCGTACAGCATGTGGTCAAAGAACCCATGTCCAGTGCTGGGCGGCTGGTAAGTGGTGGTGTCCAGATTCAGCTCGACCGTGATGTCAGTTTCGCTGGTGCAGCGGCTGACACGGCTGGCGCGGGCAGAAGCAGGGGCTTGGGAATCGGGGGTGGCCGGGTGGCTCATGCCTCATGGTACGGCGGGCCGGGCACCGGGCGCGGGCCGAAACATGGACAGCCTGTGGTCGGAGCACGAAAAGAGCCAGACTGCTGTAACAACAGTCTGGCTCTTTTAAGAGTCCCGCCCTATCAAAAATGGTCTGGTTCAGCCGGGCGCTGAAGCTGGTTGTCTCTCAGTTCGCGTCGCGCAGGCCGCTTTCTTTGAAAATCGTGCCTCCGATCAGGGCAGCGCAGGCGGGCCAGTTGCCGTCATTGGGGGCAGGCTGGCCAGTCAGGCGCGATTCGAGAATCTGCACGAGGCGGGCTGCCTCCAAACGCTCGTCTTCGCTGGCATCGGCCAGCACGTGGGCATGGCGCAGGACCAATGCCGCCTCCTGCGTATCGTCACGGTGCTCAATCACTTCCTTGAGAAGGGCAATGTAAAGAGCTGCCGCGTTGTCGAAATACAGATAGACGGTGCCTTTACTCAGTCCGGCTTCACGTGCAGCAGCATTGACGCTCCAGCCCTCAGCGTGATGCAACGAAGCAAGCGTGGCTTCGAGAAGGCGGGTCCGCATGGCTGCTTTGGCCTGGGGCGAGCGGGCGCGGGTACGTTTGGAGCGTTCCTCTGTCATTGTGGTTGATGTTTTCATACTGAACCGCCTTTCTGCTGAACACTGTTCCAGTTTTACAGCTGAACAGTGGGGATTTTGAACATTGGATTCATTCTCTGGTGGCCGCCGCAAAATATATACCCGAAAATATGAAGTCAAATTTATAATGCTGCCTGCACAAATAAAAAAGCAGAGGGAGACAGTTGTTTTTCCTGGACTGCAAGAGCATGTTCCACAACTTAGGGTCAGTAATGCAGTCACGTTTTCCCTGACCCATTAAAAAGGCAGAGACCAGAAATGACTGGTACGTACTCACTTTTTAGTCTTAAAACTGTGTACCTGCACCTTAGCGAGCGGATAGTAAAGCATCCATGAGGTCTCTGGTGGATTAATGGCCTCTATGAAATATCCTACTTTATTGTGACC
>JAQBPF010000525.1 GCA_028287665.1 Deinococcus sp.
GCCGCCCAGTTCCAGCCATTTGCTCTCGCCGCGCGGGTTTTCCCACCACACGGCAAAATCTGCACCGGGTTCCACGAAGGGGTAATAGCTGGGCTGAAAGCGCACCTTGGCGGTGGGGCCGTACAGCACACGCGCCATCTCGGCAATTGTGCCCTTCAGGTCGGTCATGCTGATGCCGTCGCCTACTACCAACCCTTCAAGTTGATGAAACATGGCTTCGTGGGTGGCGTCGGTGGCCTCGTAACGGTAGACCTTGCCGCGCACGACCACCTTGAGGGCGGGTTCGTGGGCCACCATGTAACGAATCTGCATGGGGCTGGTGTGCGTCCGCAGCAGGCGGCCATCTTCCAGCCAGAAGGTGTCTTGCAGGTCGCGGGCGGGGTGATACCAGGGCACGTTCAGGGCCTCGAAATTATGGTGCTCGTCTTCCACTTCCGGCCCTTCTATCACTGCGTAGCCCATGCGCTCATAGATGGCGGTCAGGTCGTCGTACACGCGGTTGATGGGGTGCAGGCCCCCCGCCGGAAGAGGCAGACCCGGCAGCGTCACGTCGATGGCTTCGCTGGCCAATTTGGCGTCCAGCGCGGCCTGTTTCAGCACGGCTTCGCGCTCCGTCAGGGCCACTTCGAGCGCCGCACGCACGGCATTAATTTCTGCGCCGCGTGCCTTGCGTTCTTCGGGCGGCAACTTCCCCAGCGTGCCCAGTTCTTTGGTCACGAGGCCGCTTTTGCCCACATAACGGGTCTTCACGGTCTGCAGGGTGTCGAGGTCTGGGGCGGCGGCGATTTCGTTCAGGGCAAGGTGTTGTAGAGATGGATCTGGCATAAGCACTCCTTGAAAAAGACAAAAAAAGACCCGCCGCGTGGGAATGCGGCGGGACGAGGCGCGTGACCGACTGGATTCAGGTCAGCGTCTTCCCGCTCCGAATAAACGGCGAACGTGTACCTGAGGATGGGGTACCGGGGCGGGCAGTCATGGGTTCAGGTTAGCGGGCGCGGCGGGCCGGGTCAAGTCGCCTGCTGCACAGGCACACTGGCCCGGCAAAGTTGCCCAGTGTGCCTGATTTTTCCGTGAAGCACGTATGCCACCATAGACCATGAATCTGACCCAACGCGCAATCCGTTCGCAAGCCCAGACCCACACCGCCTGTGCCCAGGCTCCGGGCGGCGACCTGTATGGAGACACGTTGTATGGGTGAAGCCCACGCCGAGCTGTATCTGCTGGCCGCAGGCGTGTTGCTGCTGGCCAGCCTGGTGCTCAGCCGCATCGGTGGACGCCTGGGGATTCCGGGCCTGCTGCTGTTTTTGGGCGTGGGCATGCTGGCCGGGTCAGACGGGCTGGGCATTCAGTTTCACGATTACCGCACTGCACAGATTTTTGGCGTGGTGGCGCTGGCCTTCATTCTGTTTCAGGGCGGACTGGACACCAACTGGGCACTGACAAAACCGGTGGTGCGGCGCGGGCTGAGCCTCGCCACGTTGGGCGTATTGATTACGGCGGGCCTGATGGCGGTGTTTTCGCATTACATCTTCGGCTTTCCGTGGCTGGTGGCGTGGCTCTTGGGCGCAGTGGTCAGCAGCACCGACGCCAGCGCGGTCTTCAGCGTACTGAAGGAACGGGCGCTGGGGCTGAAGGGCGACGTGGCCCCGCTGCTGGAATTCGAATCGGGCGGCAACGATCCCATGGCCGTCTTTCTGACCATCGGCCTGCTGGAACTGATCGCCGAACCCGAACTGGGTGTGCTGGGCATCGTGCCGCTGTTTCTCAAGCAGATGGTCATTGGGGGCGTACTCGGCTACGGGCTGGGCCGCGCCGCGCTGTGGATCATCAACCGCGTGCAGCTTCAGTTCGAGGGGCTGTATTCCGTGCTCACCATTGCGCTGGCCCTCACCATCTTCAGCGCCACAGCCCTGGCAGGCGGCAGCGGCTTTCTGGCGATCTACATTGCGGGCGTGATTCTGGGCAACGCCGAATTCATTCATAAGCGCAGCCTGATCAATTTCCACGATGGACTGGCCTGGCTGATGCAGGTCGGGATGTTCCTGAGCCTGGGCCTGCTGGTCAATCCGCACGAACTGTGGCCCACGGCGGGCCTGGCGCTGGCCTGCTCCCTGTTTCTGGTGTTCGTGGCGCGGCCCATCAGCGTCTACCTCAGTCTGTCACGGGCCAGGATGCCCCTGAACGAAAAAAGCATGGTGGCGTGGGTGGGCCTGCGCGGGGCCGTGCCTATCGTGCTGGCCACCTTTCCGCTGTTGGCGGGCGTGCCGCAAGCCCAGACCCTGTTCAATGTGGTGTTTTTTATCGTGCTGACCAGCGTGCTGCTGCAGGGCACCACCCTGACCCTGGTGGCCCGCGCGCTGGGCGTGCGAGAAGCCCTGCCCGTCCGGACCGATTACCCGATTTCCTATACCCCCACCGGGCACAACAAAAACGAGATGGTGGAAGTGGATGTGCTGCGCGGCAGTGACGCCGATGGCACACGGATCGTGGACCTGCATCTGCCGCCCGCCGCCCTGGTGATCCTGATTCACCGCGCCGGAGAATTCCTGATTCCCAAGGGAGCCACCGAACTGGAGGCGGGCGACAGCGTGCTGGTGCTGGCCGATGGGGAGGACTTGCGCGAGGTGCAGCGGAGACTGGGGCACGACCTCGCGGACCCCAGTTCATCTGAACAGAGTTCAGCTCTGTCTTCATGAAGTTCGGGGCGGTTGCTGGCCAGCTGGGTTTGTAAGAATGAGGGGATTTTGCTTTTTCTAAACTCTTCTCATGTTGCCCGCCTCCCCCGTCTTCTCTCTAAGGATGAAATGGGGATTGGGGGCAATGACGTTGCTCTATCTGCTGCATCTGACCCGCATCATGCACCTCTGGGATGTTCATGCATTTTCTCACATTCTCAATGGTTTCCTGTATGTTCCCGTCGTGTTGGGCGCAGGCACATTGATGCTGGCCGTCTCCCGCCGCACCGATCAACCACAGGTGTGGCGCTGGCTGGGCGTGGGCACGCTGCTGTGGGGCGCAGGGCAGATTATTTTCGCCTGGCTGCAACTGTCTTCAGGCATTCTCTCGGCGGCTGATCCCTTTTTTTTGGCCTTGCCCTTCTGCTTTTTGTTGGCTTTTTTGGCCCTGGAGCGCAAGCAGCCCTCTCTGGTCGGAGGAGCGGCGTGGCTGGATGTGGCCGCGCTGGTGGTCAGCTGCGGAGCCTACCTGTGGTATTTCTTGCTGGCCGCGCAACTGCTGGATTCACCCACCGATCTGCTGTCCAATGCCATCACGGCAGCCTATCCGCTGTCTGATCTGCTGCTGCTGACCCTACTGTTGGCGCGGGCCTGGCGCGGCTCCCTGCATGACCTGACGCGGGGCCAGGGCTGGGGCTGGACCCTGGCGCTGGGCATGGGCTGCTTTATTGCCGCCGATCTGGGTTTCAGCTACCTGACCCTCAAGGGTGTCTACACCGGGCAGCAGTGGCCCGACACCCTCTGGCCGCTGGCCATCTTGCTGTTTGCGGGGGCCTCCGTACAGGCCAGCCTGCACACGCAGGTCACTCCCGAGCCTGTCGCGCCGCCCGTCACGCCTTCCCGAATGGGCCTGAAGACCCTGGTGGCTCCTTACGCAGCGCTGGGCAGCAGTTTTGCACTGCTGCTGACCCTGAATGAATTGCGTTCGCCGCAGACCCAGGGCGTGCTGGCGGCAACTTTTGTGGTGGCGCTGTTGGTGGCGGTCCGCCAGACGCTGGCCCTGCGCGAACTGGAAACCCATCAGGCAAAATTGGAAGAAAGCCGGAATCTGCTGCACCATCAGGCACACCATGACCCGCTGACGGGCCTGGGCAACCGTGCCCAGTTTGATTTGCTGCTGCCCGAGTTGCTGGCTGGGGGCCACCCGGTCGGCATGCTGTTTATAGATCTGGATGATTTCAAGTTTGTCAACGACGCGCTGGGCCACCGCATGGGCGACCGGTTTTTGCAGAGTGTGGCGGCCCGCCTTCAGGTGGCAGCGGGAACAGAGGCCACCTGCATCCGCTTTGGCGGCGATGAATTCCTGGTCCTGACCACCCCCGCCAGCTCCGAACAGTTGTACGACCTGGGGGCGCGGGTGTTGGAGGCCCTGCGCGATCCTGTGGTGCTGGCCGGGCAAACGCTTCAGGTCACGGCCTGTCTGGGCGGCGCCCTGTCTGATTCAGACACGACCAATGCCGAATCTCTGCTGCGCCGCGCCGATCTGGCCATGTACGCGGCCAAACGCAGCGGCAAGAACGCGGTACGCCTCTATACCCCCGGACGCTACGACCACCTCGCGGCGCGGCGCGTGCTGCTGGAAACGCGGCTGCGGGGCGCAGTGGAACGCCGAGAACTCAAGCTGTTCTATCAGCCTCAGCAGGAACGCAATGCCGCCGTCAAGCGCTTTGAGGCCCTCCTGCGCTGGGATGACGCGGAACTGGGCAGCGTCTCGCCCAGCGAATTTATTCCGGTGGCCGAGAGTGCGGGCCTGATTACCGACATCAATACCTGGGTCATCGACGAGGCCTGCCGTCAGGTGGCGGCGTGGCGGCGCACCTCTCCCGAGCGCCGGGTGGCCATCAATATTGACCCACCCCACCTGCTGCGCCCAGATTTTTTGCCCCATCTTCAGGCCACGCTGATCCGCTACGCCCTGCCCGGAGAGGCCCTGGAGCTGGAAGTGACGGAGCGGCTGTTGATTGCCGACGAAGATCAGATCCGGGCCACCCTGAAAACCCTGCTGGACTGGGGGGTGGACGTAGCTGTAGATGACTTTGGGGTGGGGCAGTCATCGTTGGCGGCCCTGCTGCGCCTGCCCATGACGACCCTCAAGATAGACCGCGCCTTTATTGCCGAACTGGGCCATGGCCTGAGCGGCGCTCCGCAGGGGCAGCAGGCTGCCTACAAGGTCGTGCAGGCTGTGGTGGCGTTGGGCCGCGCCCTGGGCCTGCGCGTGGTGGCCGAAGGCGTCGAAACCCCTGCACAGGCCCAGGCCGTCTGGTCGCTGGGCTGCAACGCCATTCAGGGCTATCTGGTGGGCCGCGCCATGTCGCCCGAACAGTTTTCGGCCCCCATCAGATTGCCGCCCAGCCTGCCCGAACCTGCCCTGGCCCTCCAGAGCGCCTCCCGGCGGCAGTTGACCGAGCCCCAGGAGAACTGAGGCGTCACCCCCCAAACCGCTGCCTCCCCAGTCTCCAGCCCAATCCAAAGTCCCTTCTCAGGTCCCACGTCCAAGCTGCGGAGACAACTCCCCAACGCCCTGCCGCTGCGGTGTTACCGTACCTGTATGACGACTGCCGAACCGACTGCCCCCGCCGTGAGTAGCGCGGCTCCGAGCGCCACCGCTCATCACACCGTCGATCACGACACGGCCATTTTTGACCTGATCGCGCAGGAAGGCGAGCGCCAGCGCGTCGGCATCGAACTGATCGCCTCCGAAAACTTTGCCAGCGCCGCCGTGCGGGCCGCGCAGGGCAGCGTGCTGACCAACAAATATGCGGAAGGCTACCCCGGCAAACGCTGGTACGGCGGCTGCGAGGTGGTGGATCAGGTGGAGCGCCTGGCCACCGAGCGCGTGAAGGAACTGTTTGGCGCGGCGTGGGCCAACGTGCAGCCGCACTCGGGCAGCAGCGCCAACCTCGCCATCTACAACGCGCTGATCGAGCCCGGTGACACGGTGCTGGGCATGGACCTGTCGCACGGCGGCCACCTGACGCACGGCAACCCGGTCAACTTCAGCGGCCTGCGGTACAAGATCGTGGGCTATAAGGTCAACCCCGAAACGGAACTGATCGATATGGACGAAGTGCGCCGCCTCGCGCATGAGCACCAGCCCAAAATGATCATTGCCGGGGCCAGCGCCTACAGCCGAATCATCGATTTTGCAGCCTTCCGCGTGATTGCCGATGAAGTGGGCGCTCTGCTGTTTGCCGATGTGGCGCACATTGCCGGACTGATCGCGGCGGGCGTGCATCCCAACGCGCTGCCCCATGCCCACGTGGTCGCCAGCACCACCCACAAGACCCTGCGTGGGCCACGTGGCGGCGTGATTCTCAGCAACGATCCCGAACTGGGCGCGAAGATTGACCGCGCGGTATTCCCCGGCTACCAGGGCGGACCGCTGGAGCACGTGATCGCCGCCAAAGCCGTGGCCTTCCGCGAAGCCCTGCAACCCGAATTCAAGACCTACGCCGCGCAGATCATCAAAAATGCTCAGGCTTTGGCCGCTGCCTTTCAGAATCTCGGCTACCGCGTGGTGTCGGGCGGCACCGACAACCACCTGCTGGTGCTCGACATTCGCCCCAACGGACTGAACGGCACCAAGGCCACCAAGTTGCTGGACGCCAACCACATCACCTTCAGCAAATCCACCTTGCCCTACGACTCCGAGAAGATTTTGCATGGCGGCGGCATTCGCCTGGGCACGCCCGCCGTCACCACACGCGGCATGACAGAAGCCGACATGGACATCATCGCCGGACTGATCGACCGCGCCCTGAAAGGTGAAGACGTGAAGGCCGAAGTCCACGCCTTTGCAGGCGGCTTCCCACTGCCCTGAGCCCTGACCGGCCAGCCG
>JAQBPF010000047.1 GCA_028287665.1 Deinococcus sp.
GCGTTCTGGCAGGCGCATCAGCAGTTTGGCGGCGCGTTTTACATTGGGGTCTTCCAGCGAAAGGGTGCAGGCGCGGCAGGGCTGTTCCTTGCTGGCCTCATTGCAGACCGGGCAGGGCCGCCAGCCCTGTTGCTCGCGCCATTTCCGCGCCCGTGTAATGGCTTCGGCGGCCCTGAGCGCGGCGGGTTTCAGGTCGCCCTCTATGCCCTGCACCAACGCCTGAGCGCGTTCCAGATCCGGCGCGGGCAGCGGTGCGGGCGTGGGGGCCGCCGCTTTGGTGGTGCTGCGAATCGTGCCCACGCTGAAGCGAATTTCATTGATGGGGTGGTCGCCCAGCAGCGCGTTGAGCGCCTTCAGAAAGTGGTGACGCTGCATGCTGAGGTGGTGGGCAGTGGCACTGTCGCGCACCTCCACAAACAGCGTTGACCCCTGCTGAGAGCGGGGCCGGGTGAGTTTGGCAATCTCCGGCCCCACGGCCTGCGGCCAAGCCAGAATGGCCCGCGCCCGCTGTACGCCCTTGGCGATCCGGGCCGTGCCCAGCGTCGCGCCCATCAGCTCGGCAATTCCCAGAGTGCCGCCCCAGCGCCGGGTTTTGCTCATGCGCCCGCCTCTACGGCCTGCAGGTCTGTTAAGTCGGCGTCCTGTTCTTCGGGTATAAAGCGGCCCGCGTGCGCCCGCAGGGTCAGCACAGCCCCCGGCGCCCGCTCGGTTCCGGTCACGATGGCCTGCGGCACACTGGCGGCAAGGTCTAACAGGAAGGCGCGGCGGGTCGGGTCGAGCTCGGCACTGAAATCGTCGATCAGCAGCACAGGTTTCTCTCCAAATTTTTCCGACAACAGTTCCAGTTCGGCGCGGCGCAGGGCCAGGGCGACGGTGCGGCCCTCGCCCCGGCTGGCGTACTCGGAGGCCGAAAAGTCGCCCAGAGTCAGCGTCAGGTCGTCGCGGTGCGGCCCGGTCACGGTGGCTCCGCGTGCCAGTTCTTCGCCCCGGCGGGCGCTGAGGTCGCGGGCGTAGTGTTCGGGCGTGGTGGATTCGGTGAGGGTCAGCTTCAGCGGTTTGCGGCTGCCCAGCGCGGCGTTGGCCTCGCCTGCCAGTTCGTCCAGCCGGGTCAGGGCGCGGCGGCGAAACAGCATGATTTCGCCGCCCAGTTTCAGTAGCGAGTCGTCCCAGACGTGCATGGCCCATTCTTCACCGCCTTTCAGGGCCGCATTGCGCTGCGACACCGTGCGCTCATAGCGGGCCAATTGTTCGGCGTAGCGGGCGCTGATGCGCGAGAGCAGCGCGTCCAGATACGCCCGCCTTCCGGCGGGGGGGCCAAAGACCAGTTCGCTATCTTCGGGCCGAATCCACACGGCACTGCCACGTGGCAGGTCTCCGGTTTTCACGCGTACGCCGTCAACTTTTAGCTGCCGCCGCCCGCGCCCCAGCCCCACTTCCTGCACGCTCAGGCTGCCGCCCTGCTGCAAATCGGCCCGCACATACGCCTCTTTTTCGCCCGACTGCACCAGTTGCTCCAGGCGGTTCACGTCGGTCAGGCCAGTGAGGGCCAGATACGCCGCTTCCAGCAGATTGGTTTTGCCCGCGCCGTTTTCCCCGTACACGCCCGTCACGCCCGCCGGGAAATGCAGCGTATCGGGCGCAAGGTTGCGGTAATTCAGGGTAGACAGGGACTCCAGATGCACGCCCCCCATTCTACGTTCGGCGGCGGGGAAGAAATGGGGTGTGGGTTGTGGGACGTGGGATGGATTCCGGTTGAGAGCTGTGCCTTCGGGTTCTCAACCGGACTGGAAGAAGTGGGGAAGGGCATGGATTTCGCGTAGTGGAGGCGCAGTCGGTGGGGTGCCGGATGTGCGGGAATGAAGGGGAATCCATATCATGTGAGAAGCTGGGGCTTATGCTTTCTCAATGTCCGGCTCCCTTTCTGACCTGCTGATCGTTACGCCCCATCCTTCCGGCCAGCTTCCCGCCGACGTGCTGCACGACATGTTGGGGGGCGACGCTTTCGACACGGCCAAACGGTCTGCTTTCCTGCGCCGGGTGTTTCTGGAGGGCGATCCCTTCACCGATCTGATCTACCTCGTGCCGGGGGCGGGGCATGTGCAGGCCGCGTGGAGCCGCTTTGCCGTGGACCTGAACCGTGACCGGAACGACACCGCCGACAACGGCGTGATCAAGGTCATGGATTTTGACCGTTCGCCGCTGTACCCGGCTGGCTTCGCCCTGTCGCCCGCCGCCCGTGAGAGCCGCCTGCGCCGCTTGTGGGACGCCTTTGACGTACAGGTACAGAACGAACTGGCCGGAAAGCGCCTGATGATCGTGGGCCACAGCATGGCTCCGTATGGCCCCGCCCTCAGTCCCACCCCCGGCGTGCCGCGCCCCGGCATTACGCTGATGCTGGGGAGTGCCGCTGCGCCTACCTTTCCGCGTGCCCAGTGGGACGCCCTGCAAGCCGTGTGTGCCGAAGCTTTTGCCCCGCTGCTCACCGGAGAATTTACCCGTGTCGCTATTGGCGATCCCTGGGATACCGATACGCTCAGCCGCAATCACCATGACCGCACGGGCATTCCCGCCTTTGGGATAGAGGTCAATGCGGGCCTGTATTTGCAGGATGGGGAAGGGCAGGATGGGGCGATTCGGGCACTGAACGGGGCGTTTGCGAGGTTTGCGGCGGGGGCTTTGGCGTTGGTGTGAGTTTGGTGGTTGGTCTTGTCCCACGGTGGATTCCCCCACCCCCCGGCCCCCTACCCCCAGAGGGGGCATGGGGAGTGTCGCTCCGCTGAGGAGGATTGATCTTGTCGCATCTTGAGTCGACTTGATCGCTCAATTGGAGCGGAATCGCGAGTCGTCTTGCACATGGAATTGGCCCGCCCACTGCGTGGACGACGGCCTCACACGGATGGGGGCGGGAACGGTGTGGGTTTGCTTTTTGCTCCTCCACCTTGAGGGGGTGAGTGAGCGCAGCGATTGCCCTTTTGCCCTTCCTCATACCCTTAGACCCTAGCCCCTTAGACCTTCCCCTACGCCTCCCGGCTCGCCAACTCCTGCACCGCTCCCACCAACCGTGCGGCGGCTTTCTGATCCGGCGCGTCCTGCAACGCCTGTTCCAGCAGCGCGATGCCTGCTTTGGCCTGTGCGTCGGCGTAGGCCTGCGCGTAGGCCACGCTGCCGCTGTCCAGGAGCCAGCGGTGAATATCGGCAATGGTGGCGGCATCTTTGGCGGGGCGGTCCAAGTGCATCTGCTCCAAAAAGATGTCCTTTTGCTCTGCCGAGGCGGTCTGGAGCCAGTGCAACACGATCAGGGTCCGTTTGCCTTCCAGAAGATCGCCGCCGATTTCTTTTCCGTATTTGGCCGGATCGCCCAGTAGATTCAGCACGTCATCCCGAATCTGGAAGGCCGCGCCGAGGGCCAGCCCAGCCGCCGTAAAACGTTCGTCAGGGGCCAGGCCTGCCGCCAGTGCGCCCAGTCTCAGGGGCACAATCACCGTGTAATGGGCGGTTTTCAGGCTCACCATCTGCAGGTAATCGGCTTCCTTCAGGGTCCATTCGCGGTGCTCCACCCACGCCAGATCGAGGTGCTGGCCCTCGGCGGTGCGGTGGATCATCGCCAGAAATTCTTCCATGCCGCCCGGCACTCCTGCCCGGTGGACGGCGGCCCACATGTAGGCGTGCAGCGCGTCTCCGGCATTGATCGCCAGCGCCACCCCGTGCAGGCGGTGCAGTGCGGGTTGGCCCCGGCGTTCCTCAGAGTCGTCTTCTATGTCGTCGTGAATCAGGACCCAGTTCTGAAACAGTTCCAGCGCCGTTGCCAGCCACAGGGCGCGTTCCCAGGCCTGTGTGCCGACCACTACGCCGTGCGCCGCGGCACTCGCCAGCAGCAGTTCGCTGCGAATGCCTTTGCCGCCGCGTATGGGGTAATCGCGCAGCATGGCAAAGTAGCGGGCCAGCTCTTGCTGAACCGAGTCTGGGTGAGGAGTATCTGCGTCAGAGAGGGGAAGGGGCAGCAGCGAGAGGGCGCGTTCTAGCAGTTCGGGGCGCATGGAAGGTCAGTGTAGAGCGTGGCAGGGCAACCGACCCGCCGTCTCCACCTTTCGTCCCGCGCATTCCTCACCCAGCTTCTCTAGACTGCGGCCAGATGTCGTCTGCCACCTCTGCCCGTTCGCCTGCCTACCTGCGGTTTGTGCTGTTGGGCGGCGTGTTGGCTTTGCTGGGCAGCCTGTTTCTCATTCCCGAAGTCCGCAGCTTTTTTGCGGCGGGGTACGCGGCGTTGCGTTCATCCGATCCAGCCGTCACGCACGCCTGGGTAGACGGGCTGGGGTGGGCTGGACCGCTGGCCCTGATCGCTGCCTTTGTGGTGCAGGCGGTATTGCCGGTGCTGCCCGCGCTGGTCATGACCGCCGTCACCGCCCGCGCCTACGGCCCCGTGGAAGGCTTTTTTATCGTTTATATCGGCACTTTGTTGGGTGCGGTGGCGGGCTACTGGTTGGGGCGCGGTGTGGGCGAGCGCCTGATTCGCACGCTGGCCGGGCAGCGTGCCAGCACCCGTGCCCAGGATTTTGCCCAGAAATACGGCGTGCAGGGCGTGCTGATGGTGCGCCTGATGCCTATTCTGAGTGCCGACGTGATGAATCTGGTGGCAGGCGCAGTCCGGATGCCGTTTCGGCCCTTCCTGCTGGCCACGGCTGCGGGCGCGTTTCCGGTCACGTTGCTGGTGATCTGGCTGTCGGGTTCCACGTCGCGCATGCTGTGGGGCCTGGGCGTGCTGTCTGTGCTGGTGGCAGGGGTGGCGGGCTGGCGCACCTGGATGGGCAGACGCCGGGCGGCGCGGTCAACCTCAAGGTCTCTTCCTGACCAGACCCCCGACGTCTAAACTGCCCGGTCATTCCTCTGTCAGGTAGACTGCCTCACGGTTGCGGCGCACAGCCCAAGCTTGGAGGCAAGCGGGCGGCGGCGCGGGCGGGAGGATCATGACGGAAGACACGCACGCGGAGAAGAAAGCAGGCTCCGCATATGAACGGGCAGGCGTGAGCATTGACGCCGGACACCGGGCTGTGGCCCTGATGAAAGGCGCTGTGGCACGCACGCATACGCCCGCTGTATTGGGCGGCATCGGCGGCTTTGGCGGCCTGTTCCGGGCGCAGTTTAGGGGCGCAGATGGCGAGCCCATGACCGATCCGGTGTTGGTGGCCTCGACCGATGGAGTCGGCACCAAAACCAAAGTGGCGGTGCGGGCAGGCAAGTTTGCGGGCCTCGGCGCAGACATTGTGAACCACTGTGCCAACGACATTCTGGTGCAGGGCGCACGGCCCCTGTTTTTCCTGGATTATGTGGCGATGGGTGTGCTGCGCCCGGAAGCGGTGGCCGATGTGGTCACCGGGGCCGCGCGGGCCTGTGAAGCCCTGGGCGTGGCCCTGCTGGGCGGCGAAACAGCCGAAATGCCGGGTGTGTACATTGAGGGAGAGCTGGACATCGTGGGCACGATTGTGGGCGTCGTGGACCGCCCCAACCTCATTGACGGCTCGCGCATTGAGCCCGGTGACGCCGTGATTGCCCTGCCCAGCAGCGGCCTGCATACCAACGGATTCAGTCTGGCCCGCATGGCGCTGGACGGACTGGACTGGCAGGAAGCCCGCGCCGAACTGGGCGGTCAGGCGTTGGCAGACGTGCTGCCCATTCCGCACCGTGCTTACGGCCCCGCCTTCGACGCCCTGACGGCAGCCCAGGTCGATGTGCGCGGTATGGCCCACATCACGGGCGGCGGACTGGTCGACAATCCTCCGCGCATTTTTCCGGCAGGGGTGGGCATGCAGATCAATACCGCTTCCTGGACCGTGCCGCCGCTGTTCGAACTGATTCTGGAACGCGGCAACGTGGCCCGTGCCGAGGGCTTCCGCGCCCTGAACATGGGGGTGGGATTCCTGTTTATCGTGCCTGCCGCGCACGCTGAGCTGGCCCTGAACGCCCTGCGGGCCGACGGAGAAACCCCGTGGGTCATCGGTGAGATGACTGAAGGCAGCGGCGTCCAGTTTGCTGAAGCGTCAGCCGGGGTGGCTTCTTGAGTCCTGACCAACCACGCAAACGCCTTGCACCTTTCGGATTTACTCCCCCAGACCGCGCCACCGCCACCGAATTCTGGGTGGTGCGTCACGGTGAGAGCACCTGGAACGCCGATGGACGGTATCAGGGCCAGACCGACGTGCCCCTGAGCCATATCGGCATCTTGCAGGCCGCCAGCCTGGCCGAACGCCTGACCGGGCTCCACTTCGACGCCGTGTACACCAGCGATCTGGTGCGGGCCTCGCAGACGGCAGAGGCAGTGGCCGAACGCCTGCTGGGCGATCCGCCGGTGCAGGCTGACCCCGGCCTGCGTGAAATCGATGTGGGCGAGCTGTCGGGCCTCGTGATTGCCGATATTCGCGCCCGGTTCCCCGATTACCTCAGCACCCTGATTCAGGAACCGTGGGCCACCCGCAGACCCGGCGGCGAGAGTATGGAAGACCTGTTTGCCCGCTGCGGCGCGGCCTTTGACCGGCTGCGGGCGCGGCATCCGGGCGGGCGTGTGCTGGTCTTCACGCACGGCGGCGTGGTGCGGGTGGCGG
>JAQBPF010000066.1 GCA_028287665.1 Deinococcus sp.
CCTGTTGACCGGGGCCGTTACTGCCGGAACGTCACCGGTGGGTGTTCGTTTCGAAGACCGTACAGACAGTTATGAGATTGGTCTTGGCCGAGCTGCTCCTGTTAAGGTCACGCTGACGAACGGGACCAAGCTGCCGATGACGGCTCTGCGGGTTACTCTCGATACCCCGACCGGCTGGCGGGTGACTGGCAGCTCGCCCGCCCGGACGCTGGCCCCGGGTGAAACGTACACGGCTGTCTTCAATGTCACCGCGCCCGCCGACGCCAAGGCCGAGAACATGCGCCTCACAGCCCGCTATACGGCGACCCAGGCCGATCAGGACATCCTGGGGCGCAATGCCACCTTCGTTCGGCCGCTTCCTGCGGTGGTGGCCACCTTTGCCCCGACCTTCGACGTGGCAGGCTACCAGGCCTTTGCCCGTGAAACCGGCACCGAATGGGTGACCGGAAGCCTGGCCACCCGGTTGCCGCTGGTGGTGGGCCAGCCGACCGATATCACGGTCAACGTCACCAACCGTGGGACAACGGCCGCCAGCGGTTCGCTGGAACTGAAACTCCCACCGGGCGTCACCCTGGTGGGTTCACCGCAGTACCAGGTGGCGGCGGGCGCCACCACTCAGGTGCGCGTACAGTTGCAGGCCAGCGCCGCGGCTCTTCCCGCAGGCAGGCAGAGTGCGCTTCTTCCAGTCAGCCTGAGCACCGGCGGATTTACCGATTCTGCAAACGCTTTCGTGCTGCCCAGCCTGACCATTCCTCGCCTGACAACCGCGCCCAAAATTGACGGAGACCTGAATGACATGGCGGCCGGTGCAGACGGCATGATGGGTCCAGAAGACCTGTGGTGGCGGACCAAGCCTGACTCGGCTGCCGATGCCAGCAACACCTTCAAGCTGGGCTATGACGATCAGTACCTCTATGTTGGCCTCAGCGTCAAAGATGAGCTGGTGGCCTGCAACATCGCCCCCAACGATGTCAAGGCTCAGCTGCGTTCTGATGCGGTCGGCATCACGGTCGATCCCACTGGCCAGAGCCGAGACACATCGACCACCCTTCAGGCGGCGGCTTTCCCCTGCACCACCACAGGCTTTCAGGCCCGGGGCTTCCGTGACGCCGATGCCAACCAGGGCGTCATGGAAGAAACCGCGCCCGGCATGCAGGTGGCTTCGGTCAAGTCGGAAGGCGGATACAACATCGAGTTCCGCATTCCCTGGGCCGCCATGCCCACCCAGCCCAAGGCGGGCGACACAGTTGGTCTGAACCTCGTCATGTATGACGGTGATCAGGCCGATGCCCGGGTGGGCGCGAACATCAGCCAGAGTGGACTGGCCTGGTCGGCCTTTTCCTGGGGCGGCAAGCAGGCCCTGCCCTATCTGTGGCCCCGCGTTACCCTCGGCAAGTGACTTTCCCCATCCCAGGTGCTTCAAGGAGAAAACCATGAAAAAGTTTCTGACGCTGGCCCTCGCTCTGACCGTCTCTGCTTCCGCTGCGCCCGTCACCTTGACCTACTGGCAGTACGATTTCGCCACCAAGGTCAGTACCATGGACGCCCTGATCAAGAAGTTTGAGGCTCAGAACCCGGACATCAAGATCAAACAGGAAACCTTCCCCTACGACGCCTACAACCAGAAGGTCGCCTCCAGCGTTCCGGCGGGACAAGGTCCAGACGTGGTGAACCTGTTCTATGGCTGGCTGCCGCAGTATGTCGACAGCGGATTCCTGCAGCCCCTGCCCGCCAAAGACTTCTCAACGCAGCAGATCGAGAGCAATTTTGTTCCCATGATCAAGACCAGCAAGATTGGGGGGCAGTACTACGCTTTGCCCACCTCTGTCCGGACCCTGGCGGTGTTTTACAACAAGGACCTCTTCAAGCAGGCCCGCATCGTGCCCCCCCGCACCTGGGAGGACTTCATCGCTGCAGGCCAGAAGATCGTCAAAGGCGCGCCTCCCCGCTTCAGCGTGTTGGGTTTCGGAATCCAGCCGGACGGACAGGATTATCACGTGGTGCGTGAGGTGCTCGTCCGTCAGTTTGGGGGCTCACCCTTCAGCAAGGACGGCAAGAAGGTCACGTATGACAGCGCCGCCGGGGTACAGGCCATGACGTTCTACACGGAACTGATGACCAAGTACAAGCTGGGGGTTCCCAACTTTTTTCCTGGCAACAACAGTTACCGTGACGCGTTTATTGCGGGCAAGGTCGGCATGATTGTTGACGGCTCATTTGCTGTCGGCGCAATTCAGAAAGGCGCAAAATTCAACTGGGGTGTCTTGCCGCTGCCCGTGCTGAAAAGCAACGGCGTCCGGGGCAACTTCGGCTCATATTGGGTGAACGGCATCACCAAAAATGCCAAGGGCGACAAGCTCGCCGCCTCCATCAAGTTTCTGAAATTCCTGACCAGTGACGAAACCCAGCGCACCTGGCTGGACAGCGTCGGTGAGATCCCAGCCAGCCGCAAGCTGTCCGGCACAGCTGCGCTCCGCACGAATCCCGTCTACGGGCCCTTCGTCAGCGGCCTGCCTTTCGCGTCCTCGACGTTGTTCGTGGACGAAGCGGGCCAACGCAAAGCCTGGGTTGACGCGATCAACACGGTTCTGCTGCAGGGCAACAGCCCAGCCAACGCCGTCAAGCGGGCTGCGGCAGAAGAACAGAAGATTTTGGATGGATACTACAAGTAAGCTGGCAGGAGGACGGGCTTCGGCCCGTCCTCCTCGCAGACGAAATACCGTCAAGTACCGTCAGACGGTCACGGCCTATACCTTCTTGCTCGTTCCTTTGCTGTTCTTTCTGCTGGTCCGCTTTATTCCCACCTTTATGGCCCTCCGGCTCAGCTTGTTTGACTGGAACATCCTCCGGGAGCAGCAACCTTTTGTGGGGTTGGAAAACTACACCACCTTGGTCGCCGATGAAAAGTTCCTTCAGTCTCTGAAGAATACGGCCCTGTATACGGTGATCGGTGTGCCACTTCAGATCATCCTTGGCCTGGGCTTGGCGCTGATGCTGGGCCGAGTCCGTGCTTTTCGGGGATTTTACCGGGCGCTGTACTTCGCGCCCTACGTCACACCCATCGTGGCGGCCGCCTGGGTCTGGCAATGGGTCTTCAGTCCGCAATTCGGCCCAGTCAACACAGTGTTGGACTGGCTTCATTTGCCCCCACAGTCTTTTCTGACGTCTCCAGATCAGGCGCTGGCCACCACCGCTGGGCTGGTGGTCTGGCAAAATCTCGGGTTTCAGGTGGTGCTGTTCTTGGCGGGCCTCGCGGCGATTCCCCGGAGCTACTACGAAGCCGCTGAAATTGATGGGGCCACCGGCTCACAGGCTTTCTGGAGAATCACGCTGCCACTGTTAAACCCGACCATTGTGTTCAGCGTCGTGACCGGCACGATCGCCTACCTGCAGCTGTTTACGCAGGTGGTCAACCTCAACTTCACCGATCAGGGTGGTCCGCTGGGAAGCACCCTTACGGTCGCCGTGTACATCTATCAACTGGCGTTCGGCCGCTTCCAGATGGGCTACGCGTCGGCGGTCACGGTGGTGTTGTTTGTCATTATCCTGATCATTACCCTGCTGCAATTGCGCTTTTTGACGCGGAGGTACGATACGTGACTGCTGCCTCTTCTGCGCCCAGAAAGCGGGTGGATATGCGCACCCTGCTGGTCTACGTCGCCCTCACGGTGGGGGTGATCATCACGCTCTTTCCCTTCATCTGGATGGTGCTTACCAGCCTGAAAGGGTTTCAGGAACTGTTCAACCTGAATTTCCTGCCGAGCCAGCCCACTCTGGACAACTACCGTCAGGTGTTGACGGAAACCCGGTTTCTGCAGTGGTTCGGCAACAGCCTGCTTGTGGCCGGGGTAACCACGGTCAGCGTGCTGTTCTTTGATTCGCTGGTGGGCTACACGCTGGCCAAATTTGATTTTCCAGGCAAAAATATCGTCTTTGTGCTGATCCTGTCGACCCTGATGATTCCCACCGAGATGCTGGTCATTCCCTGGTTCGTGGGCGTTTCAGATTTGGGGCTGACCAAAAGCGTTCCGGGCGCCTACTTTTCCATCATGTTTCCTGGACTCATCAGTGCCTTCGGGGTCTTTCTGATGCGGCAGTTCTTCGACACCTTGCCCAATGATCTGTTGGAAGCCGCCAGAATTGACGGCATGCACGAGTTTGGCATCTTCTGGCGGATCGCCATGCCCTTGGTGCGTCCCGCTCTGGCCAGTCTGGCGATTTTCACCTTCCTCGGCAATTGGAACGCCTTTTTGTGGCCGTTGATCGTGATTCAGCAGCCTCAGTTCCGTACGCTGCCGATTGGAACCGCCCTGTTCAACGGCGAAGCTGGAACCCAGTGGGGGCTGATTATGGCCGCCAGCAGCCTGGCAGTCATTCCAGTCCTGATCGTGTTCGCCATCTTTCAGCGGCAGATCATTGAAGGTGTCGTGCTGACTGGAATGAAAGGCTGATATGGGCCCCTCCCTGCTGGCTCTTTTTGCGCATCCCGACGATGAGGTCTTCCGCTGCGGCGGTACACTGGCCCGTTATGCCCGGCTGGGCGTACGCGTGACGCTGGTGTGCCTGACCAAGGGAGAGGCGGGGCGGAACACGGATCCGGCCTTGGGAGAGTTCAATCTGGAGCAGGGTGATCTGGCGCGGCGCCGGGAGGCCGAGCTTCGGGAAGCTTGCATGCATCTGGGCATTGAGCCGCCTGTGTTCCTGGGCTACCATGACAGTGGACGCAATGAGCGGTTGCGCCGGGATGACCCCCTGGCGACCATCAACGCCGATCCTTTGGAGATGGAAGCGAAAGTGCTCAACGTTGTCGCCCAGGTCCAACCTCAGGTCATGCTGGGCTTTGACCCGCACGGGATCTACGGGCATCCAGATCATCTGGTCGCTCACCGGGTGACGGCCGCCGTTTTTGCCCGGAGTGGAAGTGTCGGCGTTCCGGTTTCTAGGCTGTATTACACGGTCCAGACCCACACACAAATGCGCCTGCTCCAGACTGGCCGCGGTCTGGGCGT
Source organism: Deinococcus sp. (assembly GCA_028287665.1). Taxonomy (GTDB): domain Bacteria; phylum Deinococcota; class Deinococci; order Deinococcales; family Deinococcaceae; genus Deinococcus. Next base: position 5,010 of record JAQBPF010000066.1, read on the forward strand.
CTTGGCAGGGCTGGATCCACAGACATACGCGGTGTGTGAAGCCACCATCGCGGCCCGGATAGATATCTCGCTCTATGCGGACTGCAAGCGCAGAGCGTTGTACGCGCACCGAACACAAACAGGACCCCTCAGTACCCTGGGGAACCTCACGGAAGCGCAGTGGCAGGCGATGTCGAGCGTTGAGACATTCAGCCTGGGCGGGACCCGCACGCCTATAGTCAATTATCCGCACTCGGATCTATTTGAAGGTGTACCACTGACGCAGGTGCAGGACGTTGGGGCATGAGCGCACTGGTCGTGTTGGGAAACGTGAATGTGGATCTGATCCTCGGAACCCTGCGGGCTTGGCCCGAGCCAGGCACAGAGACGGTCCTCTCACAAGCAGCCTGGCGGGTAGGCGGAAATGCAGGCAATGCCGCTGTTGCTCTGGGCGCTTTGGGCGCCGACGCCTGCATCATCAGCACAGTGGGCGATGATCTGCCCGGCCACTGGCTCCGAGACCAGTTACAGGGTCTGCCGGTCAGTTGGATCACTGTCCCGGAGCCGACATCAATCACCGTCGCGTTCTCCCATCCGGACGGAGAACGCTCGTTTGTCACTTATCTGGGCCACCTAAAATCCCTGTGCTGGGAGAATTTGCTCCCACATCTGCCCAAGGCCGGGATGGCGCTCCTGGCTGGAGCATTTCTCACTCCAGCTCTGCGTCTGAATTACCCGGAATTGCTTCAGAACTTGGCCGGCCGGGGCATACAGATTGCTTTGGATGCAGGTTGGCCGGATGGCGGCTTTACTCCAGCCGTTCGCGCGGAGGTCGCAGGTTGGTTGCCCTACGTGCACCATCTTCTGGTGAACGAGGCGGAAGCGTCTGGCC
>JAQBPF010000099.1 GCA_028287665.1 Deinococcus sp.
TTGGCCTGCTGTTTGCCCTCAGCGCCCTGTTGCTCACGCCTCTCTTTCCGGCAGTGGGCGAGGAAGTGCGCCACATCGCCTTTTTCGGCATCCTGATCAACGCGGCCACACAGGTCTTCAAGGTTCGCAACATGATCGTGGGGGGCGGCGTCCTGCCCAGCGCAGGCGACGGCAAGGGCGTGATTCTGGGCGACGTGGTGGGTGCGTTCGTGGTGGGCCTGCCGCTAGCGATCTGGCTGGGCCTGTACACGCCGCTGGGCGTCTGGGGCGTCTTCCTGGCGCGTGGCCTGGAAGAAGTCGTCAAAGTCATCATCTTCGAGATTCGCCGCCGCCGCATCAACTGGCCCAGGCTGGCGCAGGAGCAGCAGGGGAAAGAAGTGGTGGGCGGGCACTGATTGGGGTGTAGGAACTAGGTTGTAGGGAATGGGAAGGGCGTAGTGGCCGTGCCATCTCTGCCTCAAGCGACGACGGCCAGAACGCTCCACCCCTTCAATAACTCTGGAACCACATAAAGAAGACAGGCGACCTTGCGACGGGTTGCCTGTCTTCTTTCATTACTCCCTACACTTCTAAAGTTTCCCGCAACTGCTTCACGCTGACATCCTTGGCGCGGGCGTCCAGAGCAACTTCTCCGTCTTTGAGGGCCACCACGCGCTGACCCAGATGCAGGGCCTCTTCCAGCTGGTGGGTCACGAAGACCACCGTGATTTTTTGCTGCCACCAGATGCCCAGCAGTTCATCGGCCAGTGAGGTGCGGGTCTGCACATCCAGGGCGCTGAAGGGTTCGTCCAGCAGCAACAGGCCCGGCTGAGTTGCCAGAGCGCGGGCCAGACTGACGCGTTGGCGTTGACCGCCCGACAGTTCATGGACGCGGCGGTCTCCGTAGCCGGTCAGGCCCACCTGCCGCAGAGCGTCTGCAATTCTGCTGTCGCGCTCGGCACGGGGTAAGCGCTGACTTTCCAGCCCAAAAGCAATGTTGCCTGCCACGGTACGCCAGGGAAACAGCGCCGCTTCCTGTTGCACCAGGGTCAGGCGGGGGTGCGGCCCCACAACCGGGGTATCGGCCAGCAGAATCTGACCCTGCTGCGGCCTCAGGAATCCGGCCAGCAAAGACAGCAATGTGCTCTTGCCGCTGCCACTCGGCCCCACCACACACAGGAATTCTCCGGCGTCTACCTTCAGATTCAGCGGGCCAATACCAGCGGCAGCCTGAGCGCGGCGGCCTGTATAGCGGTAGCTGACCCCATCGAGCGTCAGGCTGGCCCCGCGTCCATTGGCGGTGCGGGGGGCGGTCTGGGCCGGAGTATCCATCGTTGCGGTCATGATTGCACCTCCAGGCCGTAATCGCGGCGCACGCGGCTCTCGATGGCCCGCAGCACGGTATCGAACAGTCCACCAATGATGCCGATGATGATGATGGTGCCCAACACCAGGCCCACGTTGGCGGTGTTGCGGCCCACTTCCAACTGCTCGCCCAGGCTGGCCACGCCCGCAATCAGCAGTTCGCCGCCCACCAGCGCCCGCCAGGCAAAGCTCCAGGCGGTGCGCAGGCCCGTCAGGATATTGGGCAAGGAGGCGGGCAGCAGCACCCGTAAGGTCAGGCCCAGCCCGCGTGCGCCCAGGGTGCGGCCCGCCACGCGCAGGGCAGGCGGCACGTTCAGCAGCGCCCCAGAAACCGCCAGCGCCACCGGAATAAAGCCTTCCAGAATGACCACGAACAGCACGGCGCGTTCATTGAGGCCCAGAAACAGGATCGCAAACGGCACGAAAGCAATGCTGGGCACGCTCTGAACGCCGGTCAGGTACGCGCCCAGGGTGGTTCGGAGGGGCAACCATGCGCCCATCAGCAGACCCACCAGGCCGCCCAGCAGGACAGCGATGGCGTATCCCGTCAGCACCCGGCGCAGGCTTCCGCCCACCGCGCTCAGCAATTTGCCGTCCTGCGGGCCGCTTCCCCACAGGCCGTATTCGATCTCTTTCCACACGGCACTGGGGCTGGGGAACACGTAGGCCGGGTACAGCTTCAGCACATCGGTGACCAGCCACCACACGCCCAGAATCAGGATCAGCCCCAGAATTTGCCAGCTCAGCACCCGCCAACGAGAAGGCTGATCCGAGGTGAAACGTGCCGCTTCAGCGGGACGCGTCGTCATGTTATTTCTTCAGGAACTGTGAAAGGTCGGGCGCGGTGCGAGCGTACCCGGCTTCCACGTTCAGCGCCGAGTAGTCTTTCAGCGCTTCCAGATCAAGAGCCGTGGTAAAGCGCGTGCGGGCAAAAGCACGCTGCATCACGCGGGGGTCGATCTTGGCCCCGGTCAGCTTGAACAGCTGGGCGTTGACCGCTGCCTGCGCTGCCGCCGGGCTCTTGTTCAAAAAGGCCACGGCGTCGGTGTGCGCTTTCAGGAAAGCGGCCACCAGTTGCGGGTTGGCCTGAGCAAATTTGGTGTTGACGATCACGATGGTCGTGGGGTACTTGCCTTCGCGCCACACAGTCTTCTCATTGCCGATGATGCGGTGCCCCTGGGCTTCCAGTACCGCGCCCCAGGGCTCGGGCACCAGCGTCGCGTCCACTCGCTTGGCCGCAAAGGCCGCCAAGACGTCGGCGGGCGCGATGGGCGTGATGGTCACGGTGCCGCCATCGGTTTTCGATTTCAGGGCGTTCTCATTCAGGATGTGGCGCAGGCTGATGTCCTGCGTGTTGCCCAGACTGGGCACCGCCACATTCTTACCGCTCAGGTCTTTATAGCTCTTGATGGCGCTGTCTTTGCGGGCCACCAGCACTGCCCCGGCTTCGCTGGCTCCGGCAATAAACTGCACGGGCATGCCGCGTCCGGCGGCGTTGATGGCCGGGCCGGGGCCGACATAGGCAATATCGATCTGCCCCGCCGCAAACGCCTCCGTCAGCGTGGTGCCCGACACGAATTCTTTGGGATCAAGTTTCACGGCTCCGAAGGCCTTCTGAAAGGTGCCGCGTTCCAGGCCCACCAGAGCGGGGGCGTGCGTCAGGTTAGGAAAAAAGCCGAGGCGAACGGTGGTGGCGGCCTGGGCGTGGGCGTCAGGAGACAGGGCAACGGTCAGCAGCATGGGGGCGGCGAGGGTCAAAAAACTTCGTTTGGACAGCTTTGGATTAGGGTTGATCATGGGAACCTCCGTGTGAATGCGTTGAGGCAGTGAACACGCTCGGCGGATGCGGCACAAGGGAAAAAGACCGAGGATGCCTTCACGGGTTGTTCACGGCACCTTGTTCAACAGCCTCAACAGTTTTGCTGGGGCCTCAACAGCGTTCAACCCTGAACGCTGTAGGCCGCCCGCAGGACTTCGGCCACTTCCGGGCGGGTAAATTCGGCGGGCAACTGCTCTCCGGCCCGCAGTTTCTCGCGCACTTTGGTGCCGCTCAGCACCAGGTGGTGGCTGCTGTCGTGGGGGCAGGTGCGGGGGCTGACCAGTTGGCCGCAGGTCTGGCAATAAAACGTGTGTTCAAATTTCAGGATCTGGATGCCGAGTTCCTGCGCCGTGTAAGCCCCAAAAATCTCCTGGGCGTCGTAGGTGCCGTAATAGCTGCCCACACCCGCATGGTCGCGCCCCACGATGAAATGCGTGACGCCGTAATTGCGCCGTGACAGGGCGTGCAAAATCGCCTCACG
>JAQBPF010000101.1 GCA_028287665.1 Deinococcus sp.
GCGACCCGGTGCCCCCAACCGTGCAGGAGCGCTACGCCGCCGAGGGAGCATCGGTGCTGGACCTGACTGGAGCCAGCCGCGACCTGCGGGGCCGAGTCCGTAGCGCGGCCCTCCTTCAGGTGGGGCAGGCCCGCCATGATCCCGCCGCGCTGGCCACCGCTCTCCTTCATCTCATTTCCCGTGCCCGAAACGCCGCCTGACAGCAGACGGACAGGCCAGAGCTTCCCAGCTGTCCGTTAAACTCGGCAGGTGAGAAGAAATAAGAAGACGCTGAGAACGGTGATTGGACTGGTCCTGCTGGGGGCGCTGGCTCCGGCCCAGGCACAGCTGTTGCAACCGCTGGCACAGACGCAGGCGCAGGACATCCTGAAACCTTTTGCGGTGGCGGGCAATGTCCTGACCCACGGCAACTCCAGAATCACGCTGGATACGGCAGGCGGGCGCACTGTAGGCGTGCTGGCCGAAGCCGCGCTGGGCGGCACCGAAGATGTGGTGCGGGCCCTGCTGGCGGCCTGGAACAGCCCGGAAAGCAATCTGGCCGGACTGGTCAACACCTTCAACGACCCCAAATTTCAGGCCAACGCCCGCACTGGATTTGTGGAACTGGCCGACGAAGCAGGAACCCAGCTCATTGCGGTGAAACTGGCAGGCAGGGGAACAGCGGCCCGCTGGAATGTGTACGTGACGCTGAATATCCAACCGGACAGCAGTTTTCCAGCCACCAACAATGTGCTGGGAAATGCCGCTGCACCCCATGTCGTTCGGATTTTCAGCGACTTCCAGTGCCCATATTGCAAGCGACTCTGGGACACTACCCTGGTCGACTGGAAGACCAGACCCGCCGAATACCGCGTGGTGCACTACCAATTTCCGCTCTCATTCCATAAGAATGCTTTTGCCGCCGCCGAGGCCAGCGAATGCGCGGGGGCACAGGGCAAGTTCGGTGCTTACGCCGACGTCCTGTTTGCCCGCTTCAGCGATTGGACGCCGCAGGCCGCCGCTGCCGCCAACACCAGCTTCAACAGCTATGCCAAGGTTGCCGGACTGAATGCAACTGCCTTCAAGAGCTGCCTTGCCAGCCATAGCATGAAATCCAGAGTAGAGGCGCAGCTGGCCGCTGGGAAAATGGTCGCCGTTCAGGGGACACCCACCATATTTCTGAACGGCGTCAAGCTGTCGGATTACACCAACGCCGATGAGCTGGCAACCGTGCAGGCCATTACCACGGCCAAACCCAGTGCTGCCACCCTCATCGGTCAGAGACTTCAGAGCTTCCGCTAGACCTACGAAAAGTGGACCGGAGACCCTGGGGGAAACTCTCCCCTATCTCCGGTCCACACCTGTTGGTTCTCAGGCCCGCGTGTTGTAGCGCTCCTGCAATTCGGCCAGCAGCGCGTCAAAGCCCACGCCTTTGCGTTCCTTGTGGCCTTCCGGCGTCCGTTCGCGCACGCTGACTTCACGGCGTTCCTGCTCCTGATCGCCCACCACCAGCATCACCGGAATCTTGCTCAGTTCGGCGTTGCGAACCTTGGCGTTCATGCGGTTGGTGGAATCGTCCACCTCGGCCCGCAGACCCGCCCGCTTGAATTCGGCGGCCAGACTCTCAGCGTATTCGTTGTGGCGGTCTGCGATCGGAATCAGGGCAATCTGGCGTGGGGCCAGCCACAGGGGGAAATCTCCGCCGTAGTGCTCGATCAGAATGCCCACGAAGCGCTCCAGGCTGCCAAACGGCGCACGGTGAATCATAACGGGGCGGTGATCCTGGCCGTCCTCGCCCACGTAGGAAATGTCGAAGCGTTCGGGCAGGTTGTAATCCACCTGAATGGTGCCGAGCTGCCACTCACGCCCGATCACGTCACGCACCACGAAGTCCAGCTTGGGGCCATAAAACGCCGCGTCGCCGGGTTCGACCGTGTAGGGCAGGCCCACTTCTTCCACGGCTTCCATGATGCCGCGCTCGGCAGCCACCCAATTTTCATCGCTGCCCACGTACTTGCTGCTTTCGGGGTCGCGGGTGCCCACCCGGAAACGCACATCGTTCATGCCGAAGGTACTCAGGACCAGCACCGTCAGGTCCAGCACATCCAGAAACTCTTTTTTGAGTTGATCGGGGCGGCAGAAGATGTGGGCGTCATCCTGCGTAAAGCCGCGCACCCGCGTCAGGCCGTTCAGTTCGCCTGACTGCTCGTAGCGGTACACCGTGCCGAATTCCGCGAGGCGCACGGGCAGGTCGCGGTAACTGCGCGGCTTGGAGGCATAGATCCGCACATGGTGGGGGCAGTTCATGGGCTTGAGCATGTACTGTTCGTCGTCCACGGTAATCGGGCTGAAGTTGCTGTCGCCGTAATTCTGGTAATGCCCGCTGGTCTTGTACAACTCCAGGTTGCCGATATTGGGGGTAATAACACCCTGATAATCGCGCTGGAATTGCTGTTCCCGCAGAAACCGCATCAGTTCTTCACGCAGGATGGTGCCATTGGGCAACCACAGCGGCAGGCCGCGCCCCACCAGCGGGTCAATGGTAAACAGTTCCATCTCGCGGCCCAGTTTGCGGTGATCGCGGCGCTTGGCTTCCTCCAGGCGCGTTAGGTACTCATCCAGTTCCTTCTGAGAGGCAAACGCTACGCCGTACACGCGCTGCAAAATCGGGTTCTTCTCGTTGCCGCGCCAGTACGCGCCCGACGTGCTCATCAGCTTGAAGGCTGTTGGCAGTTTGCCCGTGCTGGGAAAGTGCGGCCCCCGGCACAAATCGATATAATTGCCCTGCGTGTAGAACGTGATCGGCTCGTCTTCCGGCAGTGCGCCGATCAGCTCGGCCTTGTAGGGATCGTAGGCAAAGCGGGCCAACGCCTCGGCCTTGCTCACTTCTGCCCGCGAGAATTCCAGATTGCGACCCAGAATCTCGCGCATGATGGCTTCGATCTGGGGGAGTTCCTCTTCTTTCAACGGCTCCGGCAGGTCAAAATCCTGATAGAAGCCGTTTTCGATGCTGGGGCCGACGCCGCGTTTGACTGCTTCCGGGCCGAAACCTTTGCGCTCGTAAAACTCGCCCACCGCCTGACTCATCACGTGGCCCAGCGAGTGCCGGAACAGGGGCGCGGCCTCGGCGGGGTTCTTCTTGGTAATCAGCGTGATGCGTGCGCCTTCGGGGAGCGGCGTCATCAAGTCGGTCAGTTCACCGTTGGCTGTGGCGGCCAGTGCGTCCTGCGCCAAGCGGGGGCCAATGGCTTTGGCGGCGTCCAGCGCGGTTGCGCCAGCGTCTAAGTCCAGTTGTTTTCCATCCGGTAAAAATACGTGCATTTAAGCTCCTTTAAACTTGCTTGGCTGCTCCGCACACCACATGGCGCGGGGCATGAGAAAACCCGGCCCAACACTTGCCAGCACAACGCCTGAGAGCCGCGTGGGGTCTCAGGCGCGTGAAGTTCGGGTGATCAGGCCGGGTTGGAGAAGCATTCGCTGCCGCACCCCACCGCGCTCCCTCAGACCGGGCCGTCTGGGTCTGAATTGAGCGGCGGCGAAGTTCATGGGGTCAGGATAGCGGGCGAAGGGGGCAGGGGGCAAGCCAGTAGAAGCCAGAGCCGGGTGAGCCCACTGTTGATTAGCCCCAAGCGCCGCCCTGTACTGGCGTGGTTGCTTTGGGATTCGGCCCCCACTTGTTGCTGCCGGGTTCGCTCTCGGTGATCGAAAAGACGAAATAGGCAATCCAACCCACAATCGGAA
>JAQBPF010000113.1 GCA_028287665.1 Deinococcus sp.
GTTGCTCCTGTGCGCCTGTGCGCGTCCTTCTGTGTGGTGCGTGGGGCCTGTCCCCTTGCGTGAATAGAAGGTACGGCTGGGCGCGTGAAGCGCAGGCGGAGCGAATGTGAATGCGGTGTGAATTGAACCGGCGGCTGTGGATCTGTTGGAATCTGTAAACCACAAAAAAGAGCCAGAGTGCCTCAGCACCCCAGCCCTCCCTGACAGGTCTTGCTTAGCGGATCGTCCTGGCCCAGTCCAACATCGCGGCAGAGGCGGCGGCGGCCTTTTCAAAGGTGGCGGCGTGGCCTGCGCCGGGAATCAGCACCAACTTGCTGCCCACAATGCCTTTTTGCATTTTCATGGCCAGTTCGATGGGCGTTACGTTGTCCTCCACGCCAAAGATCAGCAGCGTGGGCACGCCAATGGTGGGCAAGATGGGGTTGGCGTCGGGCCGGGCGGCCAGTGCGTTGGCCCCGCCGATGGCTCCGTTCAGGCTGGCCTGCTTGACCAGACCGCCCAAAAATTCCACCTGATTGGGCATTTCCATGCGGCTTTTGCCGGTCAGCATGCGGGGCAGCAGCGTGGGCACGAGGCTGGATACGCCCATCTTCTCGGCCTGCTCTCCTGTGCCGCGCCAGTTGGCCGCTTCGGCCACTCCGGCAGCATCGGCGGTGGTGTCGATAAAAATCAGGCCCTTAAAGCGTTCCGGAGCCTGTTTGTACATTTGCAGCAGGGTCATGCCGCCCATGCTCATGCCGCCCACGATGGCCTTGTCGATCTTTACGGCGTCCATAAAGGCCAGCATGGTTTTGGCGTAGTTCTCGATGCTGGCAGTTCGGCTGGGGGTGGTGCTGTTGCCGAATCCGGGCAGGTCTACCGTAATCACCCGGAAGTTTTTGGCAAGCGCGGCGCGGTTGTTCTTGAACAGTTCGCCGCTGAGGGGATAACCGTGAATCAGGATGAGAGGTTGGCCGCTTCCGGTGGCCTTGTAGAACACTTTTGCACCGTTCACGTTCACGGTGCCTTTGTCGGCAATGGTCTGCGCTCCGGCGGGGGCGGCGAGGGCAAGGGCAGTGGTCAGGGCCAGCATTGTTTTGATATTCCGGTTCATGTGAGTACCTCCGTGGGTATGGACGCACTCTAGAACTGGTTCCGACGCGTATGGCCGAGGGTCAAGGAAGCCTGTTGTCCCACTCAACGCCCGCTCTAGGCACGCTCAAGTGAAGGTCAAGCTGATCGGTGGGTTATTCGATGTCGAATGATTTAAGGCCTGAGTCGGGTAGGGCGTCCCAGTACGCCTGCAAATCAGCGGCCAGTGGAATGTCGGCGCTGAACTGCGCTCCATCCCACGGAAAGGCGATGCGGGCGGCGTGCAGGGCTTGTCGGGCCAGCCCCAAGCGTGCCGTCAGCTCTGGCGTCTGACCCGTCTCCATAAATTCCAGAAAGGCGTCTGGATCGCGGCCATAAATCTTGTCGCCCACCATCGGCAGGCCCAGATGCGACAGGTGCGCCCGAATTTGGTGCAGTCGCCCCGAACGCGGATAGGCTTCGATCAGGCTGTGGCCGCCGCGCTGCCCCACCACCCGGAAATCGGTGATGGCGGGCCGTCCGTCTGGGATCACCGCCTGCCGAATCACGATTTTGTTGCGGCCTCCGAGTCCCAGTTCGCCCAGCGGGGCGTCTACCGTGCGCCGCTCCCAATCGGGCGTGCCGTGCACGATGGCAAGGTAGGTTTTGCCCACCAGATGCGTCTTGAACAGCGTAAAAAACTTGCGGGCGGCGTCGGTATCGCGGGTCAGGAGTTGTGCGCCGCTGGTTTCGCGGTCCAGGCGGTGCGGCGGTGCGAGGATGCTTTCGCTGGTGGCCGCCTGCATATAGGTCAGCACGTCCGGCACTTCCACCCGCGCCCGCACCGCATGGGTCAGCCACAGCGCGGGCTTGTGCACCACATAAAAATCAGGATGCTCTACGATGATTCGCGGTTTTTCGGTGGGGGTCAGCAGGGGAGCGGTCATACGTCCCACACGCTCCTATACGGGCGGTCTGCCAAGCGTGCCGACAAATCTACGGCCCGGTCTACCGTGCGGGCCAACCGTGCGGCCAGCCACTCGCCGGGCACGCCATCTGCGGCCCACTCTGCGCCGGTGGCATACACGAAATGCGGGTTCACCACGCACTTGAAGTCCACCATCAGCCCAAAGGCAAACGCGCCGTGACTGAGATAGCCGTGCGCCAGCCCCCCGGAAACCAGAAACGTGACGGGTGTGTCGAACCACGCGCCGTGCAGTCTCCGCGTTTCGTCAGTGCTGCCCGTCAGCTCTACCAACGATTTGGCCCCCGCGCCGACGCCCCAGTTGTACACACGCACGCCCAGCAGCACGCCGTCGGCCCCCGCAATAGCCGCGTGATACAGCGCCGTGTTGGGATGCGCGTAACAGCTGGCATTGTCGAACAGGGGCAGGGGTGTTTCACGCAGATCAAACCGCGTGACTGTGTGGCCCGCCGCCCGGAGCTGTACCGCCGCCAACCCGATCATCCAGGCGCTGCGGCTGTCGGGGTCGAGGCTGGTCGAAATCAGTGTGAAGTTCAGCGGGCGAGGCGGAGGAAAAGACGGGTTGGACATCAGGCGCAGGGTAGCAGGGGAGGGTGTCTGCGCGTATGCGGCGGGGGGAGGAAGGGTCAGATCATGATGGGGTGCTGTTGTCTGTTGCCGTTCCTGGCCCCTCGATCCTCAGACACTCCTCTTCTGCATCAGCGCCGTCCGCTTGCACCGCGCCACCACTTCGCCCCGCTGGTTGATGGCCCGGTGTTCTACCGTCACGATTCCGGCGTCGGGGCGGCTGCCACTGGTGCGGGCCTCCAGAACCTCCGATTCGGCGTGGATGGTGTCGCCGTGAAACACGGGGCGCGGGAACACCACGTCGGTCAGGCCCAGGTTGGCGACCAGCGTGCCCAGCGTCAGTTCATGCACGCTCAGGCCCACCAGCAGGCTCAGCGTCAGCAGGCTGTTCACCAAGGGCCGACCAAATTCGGTGCCCGCCGCGTACTCGTGATCCAGATGTAGCGGCTGCGGATTCATGGTCATGGTCGTAAAAAATACGTTGTCCGCCTCGGTAATGGTGCG
>JAQBPF010000116.1 GCA_028287665.1 Deinococcus sp.
GGTCAAGCGTGAGCAGGGGTGGGTTTAGCGCTTGGCCATAGAACTGGGAGCATCAGGACGGTGAGCATACCGCCGCCGAATGACGCGCCGCACCACCCAGTCACCAAAGCCGGGCAACAGCGTGTTCAGCAGCACGAAGGCAAAGTAAAACTTGGGCACGGTCACTTCGGCGCGGGGGCGTTCCAATACGTCGGCCACCGCGCGGGCCACCACTTCCGGCCCCGGCATGGGCAGGCGGGCCGAGGCCGTCATCTCGCTCCTCACAAAACCGGGGGCGACCAGACTGACGGTAACGCCGGTGCCCTGCAATTCTCGTCGCAGAGCCAGAGAAAACCCGCGCAGGCCGTACTTGCTGGCCGAATAGATGCCGTTGGTGGCGACCCGGCCCGCCACCGAACCGATGTTCACGATGTGGCCCGCGCCGCGCCGCCGCATCTCGGGCAGGGCCAGCCGGATCAGTTCTATGGGCGACTCCAGATTCACGCGCAGGACACGCAACGGGTCGGCGTCATCCCACCACCAGCCCTTCTCTACGGTCACGCCCGCATTGTTGATCAGCACGTCCACCCTGCCAAAGTGTGCGGCGGCGGCGGCCAACAAGGCCCGGCGAGAGGCGTCGTCGGTCACGTCGGTGGGCACGGCGATCACGCGCACGCCTGTGGGATCAAGTTGGCGGGCCAGCAGGCCGAGTTCGTCGGCGCGGCGGGCGGCCAGCACCAGCCTGTGCCCCCGCGCCGCCAACTCCAGGGCCGTTGCCCGCCCGATTCCGCTGGAAGCGCCCGTCAGGACGATGACTTGGCCTGGACGGCTGGCGACGGACTGCCCTGCATCTGTTGTCATCCCGGCATGCTACACGCGCACCCGCCCAGAACGTAGGGAATGCACAAACGCCGTCTCAGACGCGCATCAGGCCAACGCGGCAGACTGGCAAGATGATCAGCCGTTTTCGCGCCGCCGTCCTGGGTGGAGTGTTGTTGGGAGGGGCCGGACTGTCTTACGCCGCCCAGTCCAACCCTTCTATCCCTGCGCTGCCGCCCCGCACCACGCCGCCTGCTCCCCTGCCCGAGTTGCGACCCGTCTCGCCCACGCCCAGTTCGTTGCCTGAATTGTCGCCCACGGCGCCGAATTCGCCCTCACGCCCCACGGTGCCGCGCCCGGCTTTGCCCACCGCACCGCTGCCCACCGCACAGCCCGGCCTCCTCCGGCCCACCGATCCTCTGTATGCCCGGCAATGGAACCTTCAGGCCATTCATGGCGAGGGCGCGTGGGCGCAACTGCCCGCTGCGGTGGCCCCCGTGACGGTGGCGGTCATAGACACAGGATTTATCAATTCGCCTGAACTGGCGGGGCGTGTGGTCAACGGCTTCGACTTTGTGTCGGACGCGGCGCGGGCAGGCGACGGCAACGGGCGCGACGCCGACGCCAGCGGCGTGGGGGCGCTGGCCTACCACGCCGAGGTCGTGGGCAACATCATCGGCGCGGCGCACGATGGACGCGGCACCGTGGGCATCGCGCCGCGTGTGCGGGTGGTGCAGGTGCGCGTGGCGGGCACCGACGGCCTGATCGATCCCCAGGACCTGGCCGACGCCTTGCGGTGGTCGGCGGGCCTCAGCGTGGTGGGCGTGCCCACCAACCTCAACCCGGCCCGGATTCTGAACCTGAGTCTGTATGCCGACTTTGTGCCGCTGACCCGCTGTGATCTGCGCGTGCAGGCGGCCGTAGACGCCGTGACCGCACGCGGCGCACTGGTGATTGCCGGGGCCGCCAACGACGGCAGGGACGCCAGCGGCTACTCTCCTGCGGGATGCCGCAATGTGTTGACCGTGACCAGCGTGAACGAGGCAGGCGGGCGGCCCGGCTATGCCAACTGGGGCCGGGCCGTGGCCCTGGCTGCACCCGGCGGCGACGTGGGGCGCGGCATCGTGACCAGCAGCCTCAGTGGTCCCGGTGGCGTGCGGGAACCCAATGGCACCAGTTTTGCTGCGCCGCACGCAGCGGGAGTGGCCGCCCTGGTACTCAGCGTGCGCCCCAAGCTTTCGCCCGCACAGGTTCGCAGCCTGCTGACCCGCACCACCACCCCTTTTGCAGGCAACCGCTGCGACCCCGATCCCACCCGGACCTGCGGCACAGGTACGCTGAACGCCGAAGCGGCACTGAAAGCCGCGCTGGCTTCTTCTCTGGGCAAGTAAGGGGCAAGGAAGGATCAAGGCAGGAAGCGTTCGGCACCTGCCGCGAATCTGACCACCTGTTCGCCTGTTCTCACCTCATTCCCGGGCGTCTCATGTCGGGCTGCGGCATCCTCAGACCCGGCGTCACATTCCCACTTGCTCTGGGGGCGCCGGAATCCAACGGACATGTGCCCGGAACGCGCATGGACGACCAAGACGAGGCTGGGACCTGAACACCCCGGCCTCATATTCTGCCGGGCGGCCACCTGACCGGGACGTGTTGCCCCCCTGTCACCACCTATGCTGTGGGCATGAGGGCAACTCTTTGAACGCTCCGGCATGGCGGGTCTGGCTGGTCGTGGCGCTGGTCTGCGGGTGGGGCATCCTGAGCATCCGCTTTGTGCAGCGGCAGGAATGGCCTATGGCGGGCTTATGCGTGCTGCTGCTGATCACCAACGCCATTACCCTGTGGCGACTGACCAAACACGGCAGATAGTTTAATTCAGCGCCCGCCGCTCCAAGCGGTGTCCGGGGGTGCGGTAGGCGCGAATGAGAGCACGCGTGGGCAGGACCACACGCGGCGTGATCCAGGATTGAGCAGGTGTGTGCAACGCCCAACCGCCGCCTAACACGAGGGCGGCGTGTTCCAGTTGCCCGCCCCTGCTGCGCCACACCAGAAGTGTGCCGGGGTGGTCGTCTTGGCCGCCCAGCCGCGTGCGGGTCGCCAGAAAGGACTCGAACGGCCCGCGCTGCATCCAGACCTGCTCTGCGCCTGAGATGCCTGCGGCGGCCATGACTGTGCCAAAACAGTTGGGGCCGCTGCCCGGTGCAAACGTACCTGCCAGAGCGCGCGCACCGGGCCACATGCCTGCGGCGGCCTGCCACACGGCTTCCGGCACCTGCTCGCGCTGGCAGGCCACCGATTCGGCAGCCACGGCACGGGCCACCACTTCGGGCGTCAGCATGGACGGCCACCAGATGAAGCGCCCTGGCCTCAGCTCGGGCCGGAGGTCGGCAAACGCTCTGGCATGGGGCACATTGCCGCGCCCATACCGCACCTGCAGGCGCACCAGCGTTTGGCGGGCAGAGGCGCTTAGAGCATTTGTCATAATAATGACCGAGCGGAGCGAGTGAATTTCATTGAGCAGGACGGAGAATGGAGCCACCGAAAGTCTCTTTTTTCGGTGGTGTAATTCGGAGAACTGCTTTAAGCGCCTCTGCCCGCCAAACGCTGGTGCGCCTGCAGGTGCGGTATGGGCGCGGCAATGTGTCCCATGCCAGAGCGTTTGCCGACCTCCGGCCCGAGCTGAGGCCAGGGCGCTTCATCT
>JAQBPF010000121.1 GCA_028287665.1 Deinococcus sp.
GCTGTTCGCCTCCGGGGGATTTGCCGCCACTGGAATGCAGGACATCGCCACCGCGGCGGGCGTGGCCCGGGCCACCCCCAGTTATTTTTTTGGCTCCAAGGAACAGCTCTGGCAGGCGGTGATGGAGCTTCAGGGCGCCCTGGTGGCGGGGATCGTTCCAGCCGTCCTGGCCCGCCTGGAGCCGGACTCCACCCCGGAGGCCCTGAGGGACGCCCTCCTGGAGGGTGTGCTGAGTTTTCACCAGGCGCATCCAGAGGCGCTGCGGCTGATTCAGTGGGCAGAGCTGCAGGGCAGTTCCATGGTGCAGTTCCTGCCCGCCCATTCCGCCGCCGTGCAGAGTGGCCTGCCTCTGCTCGGGCAACTGGTGCCCGGCCTGTCGCCCCTGGAGGCCGCGCATCTGACCTTGTCCCTGCTGGGGGCCTGTTACGCCCATCTCTCTTACGGCCAGACATTTGGCGTCCCTCTCGGCCTGAATCCAGACGCTCCAAATTTTATGGAGGAGCGGCGGGTGCACCTGCGCGCCGTTTTGCGCGCGCTTCTTCCGTGAATTCGGGCGCCCTCCGGGCAAGGACATGAGCTTGCGCCGCAGAACGTTGGTCTGACATCTCTCCTCTCCCGGCTGTTGGCCACCGGCACCCCCCGGCCTCACAGGAGCACCGAATGAACACGACGACGTCCGTTTTCTGGGCAGGCTGCGGCCCTCTGCCTCCCCGTCTGGTTCAGGCCGCCCCTGAACTGGACAAAGACCTACGGGTGAACTCTTCGCCCCGTTCCCCGTGCTGGGCCCGGTCAGGAGGCCAGCAGTGAAAACCGTGTTGGTCACCGGGGGATCGGGGCTGCTCGGACAGCAGGTGATTCCGCTGCTGCTGGCACAGGGGGTCCGCGTCCGGGCGGTCGGGCGCCGCCCAGGCGTGAGCACCCCGCAACTCACGTGGATCCAGGGCGATCTGCGGGATCCGCAGGCCGTTCAGCGCGCCCTGGTCGGCGCCGATACCCTGCTCCACCTGGCCACCCAGCCCCTTCAGGCCGCAGCCGACGTGGCTGCCGCCAAGGTGCTGCTGCAGACCCTCCCCGCCAGTGAAGTCCAGCACACGGTCTACATGAGCATCACCGGTCTGGAGCGCCTGCAGACCACCCCTTATTACCGGGAGAAACTGGAGATTGAGCGGCGCCTGGAAGGCAGCGGCCTGCCGTTCACCGTCCAGCGGTCCACCCAGTTTCACGGGTTTGTGCTGCACCTGCTGCGGCGCCTGACCCTGGGCCGCCTGACGCTGGTCCCGGCGGGCGTGACGCTCCAGCCGGTGGCCGCTGGCGCGGTGGCGCAGCACCTGGCGCCGCTGACCGTCGGCCCCCCAGCGGGCCACGTGCAGGATCTCGCCGGTCCACAGATCCTGACGTTGGAGCAACTCGCCCGACTGCGGCACAGGCAGCAGGGTTACCCTTCCGCGCTGCTGGCTCTGCCTCTTCCCGTGCCCCTTTTTCGGGCCTGGCAGAATCAGGCCGCCCTCGGCCCTGACGCGCAGATCGTGGGCCAGAACTGGGCGTCTTGGCTGGCCGGTCTCCCGGCGGAAGCTGCGGGGGCGGTTCGGCCTTGAGGGCCCCCCTGTCTCTGCTCTCCCTGGGGACTCTGGGCTACCTGGGGATCACGTCCATGATCGTCGGTGTCTGGGCCGAGGGCGCTCCTCGGGCGTTTTATGACCGCTTTCCAGGGTTTGGCATCTGGGTTGCGGGAGACGGTCCCTACAACGAGCATCTGATCCGCGATGTCGGTGGATTGAACCTGAGCCTGACCGTGCTGGTCTGGTTCGCGTGGCGCCGTCCAGAGCAGGTGCCCACACCCGTGGTGGGATGGGCCGTCCTGGCCTCCGCTCTTCCACACCTGATGTACCATTCGGCGCACCTGCACACGCTCGCCGCCCGCGCCGATCAGCTGAGCAGCCTGGCGGGTCTTCTCGGTTCCGTGGTCTGTGCCGTCATTCTGCTGCGGCGGCCCCTGAAAGGCTGAGCTGTATCTGGTCACCGGGGCCTTCACTTCCCGTGACCCATTGACGTGTGCCGGGCAGTTCCAGGCCGGGCAGTTGGGTGCTTTGCTTCAGGCCCTGCGGCAGGGGTCCAGAGTTTCTCCCCACCGAGTCACCCAACACACCACCGCCCAGCTCAGCCGCGCACAGGATCTGACCCCTGACCCCGAGTCTTATTTCCTGATGGCGCAAAGAGGTCGGGGCACGTGGGGAAGCCACCTGTACGGAGGGCGCCACCACCGGCGGTCAGCGCCTCGGTCCACGTTAGTGGCCCACGTCC
This sequence comes from Deinococcus sp., assembly GCA_028287665.1. GTDB lineage: Bacteria > Deinococcota > Deinococci > Deinococcales > Deinococcaceae > Deinococcus. The sequence continues at coordinate 2,302 of JAQBPF010000121.1, forward strand.
CGGCGCAGGAAGGCGGGAGCAGAAAGCAGCACGAACAGGAGGCCGGCGAGCAGCAAGACCACCGCGCCTCTCCCACTGCCCCCGGCTCCCATACGAAACGGGTTCTCCCCGATGGCATACCAAAAGGGCGAGACGCTGCGCAGGGCGTGCAGGGCAGGCACCTGGGGAGCCAGGCTGTGGATCAAGTAGCCTGCCAGCGTCACGGCGAAGGCCAGTCCAGACGCGAGGCCCGGACGCCCCGTGGCCGTGCCGATCGCCAGTGCGACCGCCCCCAGCAGCCAGGCCAACATCACCACCTGCGCCGTCGCCAACAGCAGCGGCTTGGTCTCCAGTTCGGCGTCGACCCACAGTGCCCCTAGCTTGGCCACCACGAATACGGTCGCGCCCAGCAGCATCAAGCTCACTGCCAGGGCAAGGGTGCGGGCGACCAGCAGCTCGGCGCGGGTCACCGGTTGAGCCAGCAGCAGTTCCAGGCGGCCCCGCTCCTCATCTCCCGCGATGGCGCGCGTTCCCGCCCGGATGCTGTAGAGGACCAGGGTGATCGGCAGCAGCAGGCTGAACATGCGGGCCCACGCGTACCCGCCCGGGGACAGGAGGTCTTCTGCCCCGAACATTTGCCGGACCGCCTCGGGCAGGCGGTCAACGAAGAGAGCGATTTCAGGGTTGTCCCGCACCGTGGGATAAAACGCCCACGTCAGGGCGACGTACAGCGTCAGCCCCAGCATCCACCACAGCGTGTTGCGCCGTGTGGCGCGCAGGTCGTCACGAAGCAGCTGTGGCCACATGAGCCTCCTCCCGGTAAAACGTCATGAAGGCGTCTTCGAGGTTGGGTTCATGGCCCCGCACATCCACCACTTCGTACCCCGCGAGAGTCTTGATCAGGGGATCGGCGCTGCCCACCAGCGCGCAGCGCAGGGTGTGGCCGTGCATCTCCACGTCTTGCAGGCCCGGCACAGCCCGGAATACGGCGGCAGGCACCGCCTGGGCAAAGCGCACTTCCAGACGGTGCGGCAGGTGGGCCTTGATCTCAGTGACGTTGGCCTGCATAACCAACTTCCCTGCACGAATGATGCCCACCCGGTCGGCCACCTGATCGACTTCGGCCAGGACGTGCGACGACAAGAAGACTGTTCGGCCCTCGTCCCGCGTCTCGCGGAGCAGCTGCAGCACCTCGCTGTGGACCAGAGGATCGAGGCCGTCGGTCGGTTCGTCCAGAATCAGCAGTTCAGGGTGGCCCAACAGCGCACCGATCAGGCCCACTTTCTGCTTGTTGCCTTTGGACAGCGTGCCCAGGCGGCGGGAGGGATCCAGGTGAAGACGCTCGGTGAGGTCTCTGATCCAGGAGCGCTGAATCACACCTCTCAGGCGGCCGAGCAGGTCGAACTGCTCTTGACCCGTGAGGGACGGATCGAGCCGAAGCTCTCCGGGCAGGTACCCGACGC
>JAQBPF010000132.1 GCA_028287665.1 Deinococcus sp.
CGGAAATGACTGTGTGCCGCCCCTGAGCTTCTGCCGTGCCTGTCCCAGCTCCCTGCTGGCCTGGAGCAACACACAGGCCCACACCTCTGGTGTCTTGCCTGGAGTCCAGGCTGAATTCAAAGGAGGTTCCTTTTTGTCTGATCCTGTCGGCAGTGGCCCTCGACGTTCGCTGAATTCTTGACTGGCTTCTGGCGCAGACCCAGAGGCGCGCCAGTTTACACAAGCGGGAGGAGCATATGAAGGTCACCAGTTGGAGAAGGGCGGGCCTGCTCTCGTTGGGTCTGACCACTCTGGCCTTGGCAGCCAGCAATTACAGCCTGATCGTGAATGGGCAGGTGGCCAGCAAAAGCGCGGTCGTGATGAATGGGGAAACCTATGTGCCGCTCTCGGCGCTGAAACTGTTGGGGGTCACGGGAACAGTCAAGGGAAATACGATGACCCTGGCGCTCAACCGTGCACCTGCACCCACGCAAAATGCCAGCGGCGGAGCCAATCAGGTGGCCGCCCTCGAAGGGTGTCTCAATCAAACGCTGTTCAACGGGATCTGGCGCATCAAGGTCCTGTCGCTGACCCCCATTCGCACACCGGATGCGGGAAGCCCGGATATTCCCGGCTGGTCTGTGAAACTGGAAGTCAGAAACGGGGTTCCCAAAACGGCCTCCCTGATGAGCACCGGCTTCGGCGCAAGCAGTGGAGGAAGCCAGCCTATGTTGCTGCTGGCAGACGGCACTTCCCTGACCCTCAACGACAGCGATTTTCTTAAGCCCTGGAGCCAGGACGTTCTTCAGGGAGGCGTCCTGACGTTTGCACTGCGCTTTTCTTATCCCCGCGGGACGGCTGAGGCGCAGGCCAGGGCGCAGCGGCCCACCAAATTTATCCTGCAGATCAATCCCCGCATTCCCGATTACGTGGGCATGAAGTACACCGTGCCGGACCCCAGCCTGCGGGTGCGCCTGGATTGCCAGAAGTGATGGTGGGCCGACCGATTCAGTCACCACAAAAGCAGAATTCCAGCTCTGTCCCCTCGCCTCCCGACCTCACCTGGAGACCGTCATGAAGCATTCCATGCCGCACGCACTGGCCTATACTTTCTTGCTGACCGCAGGCCTGGTCAGTGCTCAGGAGCGGATCGGGAGCACGTCACAGCCCCTGAGCATCCGGGATGTTCAGGACTGGCGGGCAGCGGGCAATACGGTACCTGTGTGCTGGGAAACACCGGGGTACAGCCGAGAAAAAGACATCGTGCAGGCGGCGGTAAGCGGGACGTGGCAATGGCACGCCAACATCAATTTTACGGGCTGGGGAAGCTGTCCCACGGGGGTAGGCATCGGCGGCAGCGGGACGGTCAGGCAGGTGCGGATCCGTATTTCGCCGCAGGGAACAGACAATTCGGGGGCCGGGGGATCGGCGCGGGTGGGCATGGTCGCGCTCAGCAGCGCCAACGACAACAATCCCGGCGTCAATCTGTCGTTTAATCCCGACGGCAGTGCCAACCGGGGCCGGGTGGAATATGTGGCGGTTCACGAGTTCGGACACGTGCTGGGGTTTATTCACGAGCAGGACGCGCCCGGCAACGTCGAGGGGCCTGCCCACTGTGCCACCTCCGGCCCAGAAGCCGGGGCGTCGGCCATCACCCCCTATGACCGTGACTCGGTCATGAACTACTGCAACCGCGACGGCAACATGACGGGCAACCTCACCGACGTGGATATCCGGGGGGTTCAGGCCATCTACGGCGTGCGAATTCCGAATCTGGCCGCCCGCAACTCCTGTGCCTCGGCGCTGGCCAAACAGACCGCCTCGCTGGCCGCAGCCTGGAATGACCGGGGCCTGGCCTCTTTCGCGGTCTACCCTTCCGACACCACAAAATTCCTGTCCTGGTCGCAGTGGAGCGTGCGTGATGGAGGCTGGGGAGACTCGGTGAAGTGGTTCTCAGGCGACTTTAATGGCGATGGACGCAGCGATATCGGCGCGGCCTGGAACAATGGCGGCCACAATACCTTGACCATGCGGCCCTCGACCGGAAGCGCTTTCAATCAGGTGCACTGGCTGGCCGATGCGGGCGGCTGGATAGACTCCACCGTCTGGTTGCCCGGCGATTACAACGGCGACGGCCTGACCGACGTGGCCGGAGTCTGGAACAACGGCGGCAAGGTCTCGATTGCCGTGTTCCCCTCTGACGGCAAAAAATTTTTGTCCTGGTCGCAGTGGAGTGACCGGGACGGAGGCTGGGGCGATTCGGTGAAATGGTTCGTGGGAGACTTTAACGGCGATGGCCGCAGCGATATTGGCGCAGCCTGGAACAACGAGGGCCGCACCACACTCACCGTCAGACAATCGACGGGAAACGCCTTCGCCCATGCCCACTGGCTGCTGGATGCAGGACGATGGTCAGATTCTTCCGTGTTCGAGGGAGGCGACTACAACGCAGACGGCAAGACCGATGTGGCCCGCCTCTGGAACGATCTGGGCAGCAATTCGATTGCCGTCACCCTGTCCAACGGGCGGCAATTTCAGGGCCCGGTCGATTGGAGTGTGCGTGACGGCGGCTGGATTCAGGGCAACGCGGTCAAGTGGGTGGTCGGGGACTTTACCGGCGATGGCCGCAGTGACATCGGGGCGGCCTGGCAAAATGGCACGACCACCACGCTGACGGTCAGGACCGCTTCGGGCAACCGCTTCGTGCCTGCCCACTGGACCGTCAATGCCGGCGGCTGGGGCAATTCGACGGCCTGGTGCGCGGGCCAGTTTCGCTGAGAGCAGGAACCAGATCGCGCCGCTGCAGAGGCCACCTGGACAGAGGCAGCGGAACACCCGGCTTTCAGGTGCCCCGCTGCCCGACCTCGGGCTGAATCCCCCTCAAGTGTACTTGAGGGCTTCCATCAGTTCTTCCACAAGTTCGACGCTGTCGCCGCGAGTCGAGGCTGTGGCGACGTGCGCCTCAAGATGGCCGCGCAGCACCACTTCCCCGGCGCCAGATAAAGCGCCCTGCACGGCCTTGATCTGGCGCAGCACATCCACGCAGTAGGCATCTTCCTTGTCCAGCATAGCCACGATGCTGTCCAGGTGCCCCCGCGCAATCTTGAGTCGCCGGGCCGCGCGTTTGCGGGCGTCTTCGGGCATGCACAGATGGGTGTGGACCGGAGCAGAAGTCACGTCAGGCGCGGACTTGGGCGCTGTAGCCTTCTTGCGTCACTGCCGCGATCAGGGCCTGTGGACCGGCGTCCCCCTGCACCGTCGCCGTTCCGCCTTTCAGATCAACGCGCACGTCCTGCACGCCCGCCACGTTTTTCAGTGCGCCCTGAACGGCCTTCTCGCAGTGGCCGCACGTCATTCCAGAAACGGTCAGTTCAATCGTCATAGCCAGATCATACACCCTGGGTGGGAGGGTGTCAAGGTTAAAGACTCTGTCTTAATCAAATTCCAGCCTATAGCAAGGATAAAGCCTTGCAATATTTCTAGATGTGGCCTATGCTTCTCTGATACCCCCCGGAGGGGGATAGGAAGATCAAGGTGAATACAACCATTGAACTGGGCGTGCAAGGCATGACCTGCGCCAGTTGCGTCGGGCGAGTGGA
>JAQBPF010000078.1 GCA_028287665.1 Deinococcus sp.
CGCTGTGCTTATGCTGGAGGGATGAAACCCGCCCTGCTGCTGTCGGCCCTGCTCCTTTCGTCTTCTGCCGTGGCGACCACTGTGGCTCAGGTCAAGACCAGAGGCGTGCTGGTGCTGGGCACCGATCCTACCTTCAATCCCTTCGAATTCAAGGGTTCAGACGGCCAGATTCAGGGCTTCGACGTTGATATTGCCCGCGCCTTGGCCCGTGATCTGGGCGTAAAACTGGAGATCCGGGCAGTGGGCTTCGGGGCGCTGATGCCGCAGGCGGTCACGTCCGGGCGCGTGGATATGGCCATGAGCGCCATCACCATCACGCCGGAGCGGGCCAAAGTGGTCAGTTTTAGCCAGCCGTACTACCGCAGCGCACAGGTCTTTATCGTGCGGGGCGGCAATCCTGGCAAGTTCGCCTGGCCCGCCGACGTGAAGGGCAAGGTCATTGGCGTGCAGGCCAACACCACCGGGCAATACGTGGCAGGCGACGTATTGAAGCCCAAAGGCGCGACCCTGAAGGTCTACGACGACTTTGCCGCTGGTCTGGCCGATGTGCGTGCAGGCCGAATCGCCGCCCTGATCGGAGACGCTCCCACCGTGACCGACCTGCAAAAGCGGTTGCCGGGGCAGTTCGCACAGGCCGGAGCCGCGCTGGCCGCCGAAGATTACGGAATGGTCTTCGCCAAAAACAGTGATCTGGCCGCCGCCGCCAACCGTACCCTCGCCAGAATGAAGGCCAACGGGGACTATCAGAAGTTGCTGAACAGGTGGATCGTGCAGAAGTGAAAAAGCAGTAAGTGGTGAGTGGGTAGTGGTGAGTGGGAAAGTCAAGAGCGGGTGGAGAGGTGGTCAGGTTCTTTGGTCTTTCCTACAACACACCGCCAACACCGCACCACCTCTGGCCCACCTGCGCCCTTCCCACTCACTACTCACCACTACCCACTCACGGCGTAAAGCGCCCCCTATACTTGGCCCCGTGCTCAAGTCCCCCTACCACGGCGGCCATCTCGAGGTCATTGTCGGCCCCATGTTCAGCGGCAAAAGCGAGGAACTCATTCGCCGCGTCACGCGGGCCGTTATCGCCCGTCAGCGTGTACGGGTCTTCAAGCCCCTGCTGGATGACCGCTATCACCTCTCGGCAGTGGCCAGCCATGCGGGGCGCACCATAGACGCCGTGGCCGTGCGCGATGCGGCGGGGATTCGCAGCAATCTGGCACTGGACGGAGGCAATGAAACGACCCTGCTGGGCCTCCCCGGTGGCGTGCTGCCTGATGTAGTGGGCATAGACGAGGTGCAGTTTTTTGGAACCGACCTCGTGCCACTGGCGCTCGAACTGGCGGATCAGGGCGTGCGCGTGATCCTGGCCGGACTGGACCTTGATTTCCGTGCCGAACCCTTTGGCCCCATGCCCGAACTGCTGGCCCGCGCCGAAAGTGTCGAAAAACTGACCGCCATCTGTACGGTCTGCGGCGCTCCGGCCACGCGTTCTCAACGCTTGATAGGTGACCGTCCTGCCCGTTTTGATGATCCCGTGGTGCTGGTGGGTGCCCAGGAGAGCTATGAAGCCCGTTGCCGAGTTCACCATCAGGTCAGTCTCTAGCTCCCAATTGATACAGAGTTTGGGCTCGGCTTCAGTGAAGATCGGTGAGATGACAGCACGTTTAACTGCAATCTCGTGAACGCATGGAAACGGAAGGATCACCCCGGTTTTATAAATGTTTTGGTGGGGGTCCAAGCTATACTGAGGGCATCTTTGAACTCTTTCTCTAGCCCCCACCAAACTTTGACCCCTGTTATCTCAAATGGTGGGGCATGAAGCCGCTGCGTTCCGTGACTTCTTCCCGCTTGCCGCGCCGCTTCCCTCCTTCTGAAATAGAGCGCTGGATGCTGACGCAGCGCCGGATGTTTCTGGTCTTGACGCTGCTGGGTACGGCGGGAGTAGGAGCGGCGCTGTGGGTGCAGGCTCCTCATTTCGATCCGCTGGACGTGGTGGCGCTGCCCCTTCTGGCGCTGACCCTGCTGCTGCTGGATCTGGGGCTCACCCTGCGCCGCATCAGCCTGAGTCTGGCCTTCCGGATCATCTACGTCGCAACGTCTCTGTATTTTTTGCTGGCGCTGAACCATCAGTTCGGGGTCTTCGTGCCGGTCTACAACCTGCTCAGCGAGAACACCTACTGGTTTTCCGTGCTGTATGCCGCTGCTTTTCTGACCTTTCCGGCCCGCCGCGCCGTGGTGGTGGCGGGCGCGGTGTTCTTTCTGTCGGTCCTGATCAGTGTGTGGCACCTGTCTTCCGTTTTGCAGCAGGGGCCAAATCCCCGTCTGGTGGGGGCAGTGGTGCAGTTTTTGCTGGTGGGCGGCGTGATGGTCGCGGTACAGGCCACCTTCAGTTTTCAGCGGATGCAACTGGTGGCTGCCCGCGCTGCCGCCTACACCGACGCCCTCACGGGGCTGGCCAACCGCCGCGCCGCCGAGGAACATCTGGCCGCCCTGTATACCCGCAAGGAGCCCTTTACCCTGGTGCTGTTCGACCTGGATCACTTCAAGGCGGTCAATGATCAGCACGGCCACGCCACGGGTGATCTGGTGCTCAAAGGCGTGTCGAAGGCCGCCCGCAACCGCTTACCGACAGGTGGCTTGGCGGCACGCTGGGGCGGTGAGGAGTTTTTGTTGGTCCTGCCCCCACTTCCCAGCGCACAGGTTCGCGCCATGCTCGATCTGCTGCGGACCCAACTCCGCGAGCAACGGTTCGGGGCGGTGGATGGTCTGACGGCCAGTTTCGGGGTCGCCACTGCCCGCCCCGGCGATCATCCGGACGACATCCTGACCCGTGCTGACGCCGCCATGTACGCCGCCAAGCGTCAGGGGCGCAATGATGTCCGGGTCGCTGACCTGCGCCGAACGCAGATTCAGGTCAGCGGAGCGCCGTTGCCGCCGGGCACCAATCGCCCAGACGCCGGATCAGACGCCTGATCTGAGGTGCAGAACACGCTTTAGCGACACCCTTTAGCGCAGTACGCCTGCCCAGACCAGCAGCAGCCACAGCACCACCGGAATAGCCAGCGAGCCGACAATCAGCTTGAGCAGCCTCCACCAATCGTTCAAAAATTCCCGCATGGACTCAGCGTAACAGGGGAAGGGCAAGGCGTTTTGCGTGGTGGCTCACGGTGCAGAGACCCGTTCTGAACTGTGCCCAAAGCCGTCAGCGATTCAAGCGTCGTATATGAATGCCGGTTCAGAGCGCCAGAGTGGGGCCTCCCGTCCAGGCAAACACAGCAGGAAAGAGCGCGGGCAACGCGTTATGAAGCCGCAGGCGATGCCCTCCCGATTGTGGCGAAATCGGGGGTAGCCCGTACTAAACTGACGCATGACCCTCAGTAAGTTGGCTGGCCTTCCTGCCCCGCAATCCCTGCTGACCAACATTCCCCGTCTGGTGGCGCACTACTACGAAACCCGCCCGAATGTGGCCGATCCCCTCCAGCGCGTGGCGTTTGGCACCAGCGGGCACCGGGGAAGTAGCCTCAACGGGTCCTTTAACGAGGCGCACATTCTGGCCGTCACGCAAGCGGTAGCCGAACACCGCGCCGCAGCGGGCATTACGGGGCCACTGTTTATGGGCCTCGATACCCACGCCCTCAGCGAACCCGCCTGGAGCACGGCGCTGCAGGTGCTGGTCGCCAACGGCGTGCGTGTGTGTGTGCAGCCGGGATTCTTTACGCCCACGCCCCTCGTCAGTCACGCGATTCTGGGCCACAACCGCGCCGGAGTGGGCGGGCTGGCCGACGGCATCGTGATCACGCCCAGTCACAATCCCCCGCAGGACGGCGGTTTCAAGTACAACCCACCTTCGGGCGGCCCCGCCGATACCGACGTGACGGGTGTGGTGCAGGCCCGCGCCAACGCCATTCTGGAAAATGGCCTGCGAGACGTGAAGCGCGTGACGTTGGCCGAGGCGATGGACGCTCTGGAAACGTTTGATTTCATCACGCCCTACGTGGATCAATTGCCTGAAGTGGTGGATTTGGACGCCATCCGGCAGAGCGGCGTGCATATTGGCGTCGATCCTTTGGGCGGCAGCAGCTTGCCCGTCTGGGAAGCGATTCAGGCCCAGTACAACCTGAATCTCAAGATCGTGAATACCGTCATTGACCCCAGCTTCGCCTTCATGAGCGTGGACCGCGACGGCAAGATCAGAATGGATTGCTCCAGCCCCTACGCGATGGCGAGCCTGCTGCGCCTGAAAGATGATTTCGATGTCGCCATCGGCAACGACCCGGACGCTGACCGTCACGGCATCGTCACGGCTTCGGGGTTGCTGAACCCCAACCATTACCTCGCCGTGATGATTGAATACCTGTTCCAGAACCGCCCCGGCTGGCGGGCAGATGCGGGCATCGGCAAAACGTTGGTGTCGAGCGCCTTGATCGACCGGGTGGCGGCGGGCATCAGGCGGCGCTTGGTGGAGGTTCCGGTGGGCTTCAAATACTTCGTGGAGGGGTTGCTGGACGGTTCCCTCGGCTTCGGCGGCGAAGAGTCGGCGGGTGCGAGCTTCCTGCGAATGAACGGCGGCGCGTGGAGTACCGACAAAGACGGCCTGATTCCTGGCCTGCTGGCTGCCGAGATGACCGCCAAGACCGGGCAGACGCCGGGGCAACGCTTTGCTGCCCTCACCGAACGCTACGGCGCAACCGCCTATGACCGCCAGGACGCCCCCGCCAACGCCGCGCAGAAGAAGGTTCTGGGCAACCTGTCGCCCGAACAGGTCACGGCCACCACACTGGGCGGCGATCCGATTA
>JAQBPF010000166.1 GCA_028287665.1 Deinococcus sp.
GCCACTCCCTCCGGTTCACGGGTCTACCGTTCCTTCATGGGGGCGGCAGTTGTTGATGTCCTGCCGTTCATCGGCCCGTTGCCCCGCCTGGCCGCGTATTCTGCGCCTATGCTTGATGCAGATCCCCACGAACCCGATACCGACCTGCCCCGCGCCATCACGTTGCTGCTGGTAGATGACCATCCAGTGGTGCGCAAGGGCACGCGGGAGCTGCTGGAAACTGAAGCCGATCTGCGCGTGGTGGGCGAGGCCGACAGCGGCGAAGACGCCATTGTGAAAGCCCGCGCCCTGCGGCCCGATGTGATCCTGATGGACGTGTCTATGCCCGGCATGAACGGCATCGAGGCGACCCGCGCCATCAAAGCTTTTTTGCCCGGCGTAGGCGTACTGGTGCTGACCAGCTATGACGACGACGCCTACGTGTTCGCCCTCCTGGAAGCAGGCGCGGCAGGCTACCTGCTCAAAAACGCCAGCGAAGACGACCTGCTGGGCGCGGTGCGGGCTGTGGCAGCGGGCGAAAGCGCCCTGCATCCCAGCGTGGCCCGCAAGGTGCTGGAGCGGTTCAGCGCCCAGACCACGCCCACGCCGCCTGAAGACGCCCTCAGCCCGCGTGAGCTGGAAGTGCTGCTGGTGGCTGCCACAGGCCGCACCAACAAAGAAATCGCCCGTGATCTGGACATCAGCCCACGAACGGTGCAGGTTCACCTTGCCAATATCTTCTCCAAATTGGGCGTGGGCAGCCGCACAGAGGCCGTGTTGTTTGGCATCAAGCGTGGTTGGATCGATCCCAAGCAGATCGGTTAGTCGGCAGATCGGCGAGTTGGCAGATCTGCGGGCGGGGAGAAGTGGAGAGGCGGAGGACGGTTTTCGCCTCCTTCTCCCCCTCAGTCTTTTAACGTCCAGCCGCAGCCCTGCCGACTTCCTCAGCCACAACCGGTAAGGCTCCTGCGGGTCCGATGCGCGTCAGGCCGGCCAGTGCGGCGCGGGCACGCCGGGGGCCGTCCTGTTGGAGGGCACGCACTTCGGCGGCCAAAGCGTCTGGATGGGCCTCGACCACGCTGAGGGCCTGGCCCAGCAGGCGCCCCTGACGCCGCGCAAAGCCAGCTGTGAACTGCGGGCCAGCCACGGTGGCACAGGCCACCACGGGTTTGCCCAGCCCCGCCAGTTGCTCGTTGGCGGTGCCCGCCGTGCCGATGGCCAGGTCTGCCGCCTGGGCAATGGCCCCAAAGGCACCGCGCAACACCGGCACACGGACGCCGCCGCCCACCGCATAGGCTTCGGTGTCATCGGCCACTTCCAATGTCCAGCCTGTGGGCAGGGTCAGGGTGTCCCAGGCGTGGGGCCAGGCGACCAATGCGGCCATTTCGGGCAGGCGGGCGGCGGCCAACAGCATCAGCGGCAGGCTTTCGCGGTGGTCGCCCCGTGAACCGGGAATGAGCGCCAGCACAGGCTGGCCCCGCGTCCAGTGGTTCAGGTCGCGTTCGGGTTCGGGCAGCACATCCATGGCAAAGCTGCCTGCCCAGCGTGCGGCCACCCCCCGCGCCGCGTAATACTCGGCGGTCGGAGCGTCGCGCACATATACGGCCCGTGCTCCAGCCGCCAGCCTCAGTTCGTAGGGCATGGGCAGGTTGGCCCCCAGCGCATTCAGTTCGCCCAGGGCGCCGCGCACGCCCAGGCCTTCCAGGTATTGGGCACTCAGCAGCGGTTGTACATGCACCAGGGGAATGCGGGCTTGCCGCGCCGCCAGAGTGCCCACCATCAGGGCGTAGGCGTCGCCGACCACCACCACCGCGCCCGCGCCACGCGCCCCCCGAACGGCGTCCTGCCATTGCCCCAGCGATTCGCCCACCAGGCCTGCCGCCAGGTCTCCTTTCAGATTCTCCAGGCTGCCAAAAGGAAAGCCGCCGCTGGGCAGGCGCAGCACCCGGCCCACCTGCACGGCACCCGGCACCCGGCTGTAGGCACGGCCTTCTCCGACCAGCGGCGAGTAGCGCACGGGCGCACTGAGCAACGAGGCCAACCGCGCTCCGATCAGGTCTTCTGCCGTGCCGTTGGAAATCAGCAGGACTGGCCGCCGGGAAGAGGAGAGGGCCGCAGGAGGAGCAGGGGCAAAAGAAGCAGGGTTGGTGGGCAGGCCAGCAGGGGTCACGCCGCGCAGGATACCTGGGTACGGCGTTCAGGCTTCTGACCAGGGGCGGCGGCGGTGGGCTTGGCCTTCATTCTGGGTCGATCAGGCCGTCGGCACAGGCCAAACATGGTAGGAATACGGCCAGAGATGCCTTCCTTGCCTGAGTGCTCCCATGAGTGACTTTGACGCCCTACAAGCGGCCATTCGCCGCCATGCCGAGGCGCGGCAGACCGAACAGCGGGCCTGCGAGGCGTTCATCAATGCGCTGTACCACGCCCTGAGAACGGCCAGCGGCCCCGGCCTTCCGCTGAACAACGTGACCCTGGACTTCACGCCCGACCCGGCCAATCGCCTGCGTCCGGCCCCGCCCGGTGGCTGGGTGGCGGCGTGGCTGCGCCTGGGCCTGTGCGAAGTGCTGGTGCGTGTGCGCCGCACGGAAGGAATGTTTCAGGGCGAATACGGCTCAGATGGAACCTTCCGCCTGGAGCGCATTTCCGAAGACGACCTGATCGCGCTGGCCCGCCAACTCCTGCGCGACGTGGCGGCCACCTATGCCAGCCAGAGTCCATCCGGTGGAGGGCAACTCAACTGAGGCTGCTGTTGGTCACTGACGGTGTAGGTGGGCAGTAACACAGAGTAATCTAAATTACACTTTGTAGGGGGGTTCACACCAGACCATACGGTCATGAAATCTACTCCCAAGCTTCTGATTGCGGCCCTCTCCATCGGTTTGGCAGGCTGGAGTCTCGCGCAGACCACAGACCCGGTCACGCCCGAACTTCAAATCCACACCACGGTGGCTGTGACGCCTGATATCGGTGTGCCCACGGTGACCTCGCTGCGGCCTGCGCTTGGCGGAACACGTTTCAGCTTCACTCTGGCCGACTTCGGTGCAGTGAATGTGTACGCCGATACACGCGGCGCGGGTCGGCCCCTGATCCTGACACATTCGGTCAATGCTGCTGCCAGCGCCTATGAAATGAAGCCTGTCTGGGACGCCTATGCAGGAACGCGCCCCGTGTACGCTCTCGAATGGCCCGGTTTTGGCAGCAGCGCACGCCCTGACGTGGCCTATACCCGTGACCTGATGACCCGCGCCCTGCTCTCACTGGTGGCCCAAATCGGCACCGATGCCGACGTGGTGTCGATGAGCCTGGGCAGTGAGTTTGCAGCCCGCGCCGCTCTCCAGGAGCCCCGAATTCGCAGCCTGGCTCTGTTGAGTCCCAGTGGCCTGGGCACACCACGTGGCGGTACCCAGCAGGCCAATGCCGATGATGGGGGCCAGCGCCTCTACGGAACCCTGAAGACCTTTGGAACGCCTCTGTACGCGGTGCTGCGGACCCGCCCAGTCATCAAGCTGTTCCTCAATCCTTCGTTCCGGGGGCCTGTCGATGTGGGCCTGATCGACTACGCCGGAGACACCAGCCGCCAAGCAGGGGCCAAATATGCTCCCCTGTACTTCATCAGCGGCCAGCTCTTTACGCCGGACGCCTACACTGCGCTGTACAGCAAACTGACCATTCCGACCCTGGTGATGTACGACCAGGACGCCTTCGTCAACTTTGCTCGCCTGCCCGAATTTTCGGCCCTGCCCGGCAAAACAGCAGTCAGAATTCCAGACACCGACGGCCTGCCGCACTTCGAGAAAATGCTGGACGTGAAAGTGGCCCTCGACGCCTTTTGGCGGGCCAATCCCTGACGCCTCCCCACCGCTTCTGTGCCACTCTGCGGTATGTCTCTTCCTCCTCTGACTGCTCCGCAGGTGGCCATTCTTCAGGCGCTGAAGGGAGGGGCGCTGGGCTATTTCAGAGATGACGTCTGTGTCCTGATGTTTATGCGCTTTGCCGAACAAGACATTGATGCGGGCGACGTTCTGGTTTTAGAGCAGGCGGGCTTGTTGGTGGGCGGCAGTATGTTTGAAATCAGCGATGCCGGGGTGGTCGCCCTGGCTGAATGGAACGCTAACGCTGCCGCCGCCCAGACGCCGCTTTAGCTCAGGCGTCTTGGCCGCAAGTGGCGTAAGACCAAACAAACCCCCCGAATTGGGGGGCATCTGTTGTGTACTGTCAAACTTTTGTTTCTCGCAGGCTGCGCCGATCTCTTGGATCCAGGGCAACGGCCTGAACCTCCCGAAGTTTAGATGGCTTCGGCTTCCAGCTCCCGGCGGCTGATGCGGCTGCTCATGGCCGAGCAGACGACCAGCAGGGCGAAGACAGGCACAACGAACACGGCGTAGAGAACTTTGAGAACGTAGCGCATGACAACTCCTGTTTACCTTGGGGATGATGAAAGGGTGAGAGCGGGCTGGAGAGTGAACAGAGAGGTCGGAGCGCTTTGCAGCGAGCTCTTTCGGCGGCTTGCTCTGTTTCTCTTGAACTGGACCTAGCATAAGAATTAAGACCTGACAAAGCTCTTACGCTGACGAAACCCAATAGGGTCTGTGCGCGAGAGTGCGGGGGCCTGGATGTGCCGCCTGTGGTGGAGCGAGAACAAAAAGTCCCACGTGTGGCCTGGGGCCGAACACGTGGGAAGAAGAGGAGAGGGGTCAGGGCGAGAGTTTATTTCACCACGATGTTGATGATTCGGCCTGGTACATACACTTCTTTCACGACTGTTTTGCCTTCCGTGTATTTCTGTACGTCGGGCAGGGCCTGGGCGGCGGCCATCGCCTCGGCCTGGGTCGCCGTCTTGGAAATGGTGACCTCGCCGCGCACCTTCCCGCTGACCTGCACGCCCAATGTCACCGTATCGCGGGTGGCAGCAGCTTCATCGACCTGCGGCCAACTTTGGGTATGAATGCTGCCTGCATTACCCCGTTGATTCCAGACTTCTTCGGCCACATGCGGCACGACTGGAGCCAGCATCAGGTTCAGGATATTCAGGGCCTCGGCGTAGGCGGGCGTGCCGCGAACCGGGCTGCGTTTGGCATCGGCCAGCGCGTCGGTCAGAATGTTCAGGGTCGCAAAGATGGTGTTGAAGTTCAGGCGCTCGAAGTCGTCGGTGACGCGCTTCAGGGCTGAATGCGTGGCGTAGCGCAACTCCGCTTCCGTCATGCTTTTGGCTGGCCCACTGACCTCTTCATCAAAGTACAGACGCCACTCGCGCGACAGCCAGCGGGCGGGGCCCTGAATGCCCGTGGGATCCCAGGGGCCGCCGTCTTCCCACGGAGCAATCGACAGCAGGTAGGCCCGCACGGTATCCGCTCCGTACTCGCGCACCAGATCGTCGGGGTCTACCACGTTTCCACGGGACTTGCTCATCTTGTCGCCGTCCGGCCCCAGGATCATGCCCTGATTTCGCAGCCATTTGAAGGGTTCGTTCTGCTCGGTCAGGCCCATGTCGCGCATGGCCTTCGTCCAGAACCGGCTGTACAGCAGGTGCAAAATGGCGTGTTCGATGCCGCCCGTATACAGGTCGACAGGCAATTTGCCCGCTTCCGCCGGGTCAAAGGGGTGAATGTCGTCGCGGGGCGACAGGAAGCGGTACATGTACCAGCTGCTGTCCACGAAGGTATCCATCGTGTCGGTGTCGCGCTCGGCGGGGCCGCCACACACGGGGCAGCTGGACTGCACCCACTCGCGGTTCAGCTTCAGCGGGCTTTGCCCGGCGGGCGTAAATTCCACGTTGTCGGGCAGGCGCACGGGCAACTGGTCGGCAGGCACGGGCTGAGCGCCGTGCTCCTCGCAGTACACGATGGGAATGGGCGTACCCCAGTAGCGTTGGCGCGACACCAGCCAGTCGCGCAGGCGGAAGGTGGTTTTGGCCTTGGCGACGCCGTGTTCGTCCAACTTGGCAATAATCTGGGCAATGCTGGCCTTGCAGCCGCGCAGACCGTCAAACTCGCCGCTGTTCACGATCAGGCCCTCGCCGTTGTAGCTGGCTTCGGGGTTCTCGCCCATGCCCTCGCCGCCTTCGGGCCGAATGACTTCCCGAATCTCCAGCCCAAACTTGCGGGCAAAGGCGAAGTCGCGCTCGTCGTGGGCAGGCACGGCCATGATGGAGCCCGTGCCGTAGGTGACCAGCACGTAGTCGGCCACCCAGATCGGCACCTGATGGCCGCTGATGGG
>JAQBPF010000196.1 GCA_028287665.1 Deinococcus sp.
TGGGCAAAGCAGCTATGACGGTATTGCCGCCCCTCTCGGTGCCCGGCGATCTGCGCCCCGACGCACCCACCCTCAGCGCACGCGGCAGCTATGCAGTCGGCGTGCAAACGCTGAAACTGGTGAATCCGGGCCAACTGGACATTGTAAATGCGCCCAAAGAGGGAGCCACGCCGCGCTATGACCGCCCGCTGACGGTGGAAGTCTGGTATCCCACGGCGGGCGCGAGCGGTGCGGGCGCAACCACTTACGGCGATGTGCTGGGCAGCGGCCCTAACGATCCCAAGCGGCCCAATACGCCGTTCACCACGCCCGGCCGCGCCATTCGCAATGCAGCGGCCAACCTGCAGGGCGGGCCATTTCCGCTGGTGATCGTGTCTCATGGCTATCCCGGCAGCCGCTCCCTGATGACCTACCTCACCGAGAATCTGGCGAGCAAGGGCTACATCGTGGCGGCCATAGACCATACCGACAGCACGCACGGCGACAAGGCGGCCTTTGCCAGCACCCTGCTGAACCGCCCGCTGGACGACATCTTCGTGCTGAACGAAATGGCGCGGCTGGGTGCGGCAGGCAGCGGCAGTGTCCTGAGCGGCATGGTCAACGCTGATCAGACCGGGCTGGTGGGCTACAGCATGGGCGGGTACGGCGCACTGAACGCGGCGGGCGCAGGCTTTGGCCCGCAGATGCTGCCGCTGGTGCCGGGGGGCGCGTTGGCCGCCCGCCAGACCGGAGCCTATTCCACCGATCCCCGCGTGAAGGCGGTGGTGGCCTTTGCTCCCTGGGGCGCAGACGCTGCTGTGAAGGCCATCGGTGTGAATTTTGGCGGCCCCTACGGCTTCTGGGATGAGGCTGGCCTGGCGGCCCTGAAAGTGCCGACCATGTTCATTGTGGGTGACCGGGATGATGTGGCGTTCTATCAGGGCGGCGTGAAATCCCTGTTCGAGAACGCCGTGAACGCCGAGCGGTACATGCTGGTCTACCAGAACGCCAGCCACAATTCGGCCCCCAATCCGCCCCCCGCCGCGTCTCTCACCAGCTTTGACGACTACATGCACTACGCCGAGCCCGCCTGGGATATGGGCCGCCTGAACAACATCAACCAGCATTTTGTGACGGCCTTCCTGGATACCAAATTGAAGGGCTCGGTCTCTGCCGCCGCGTACCTGAACGTGCCCACCGTCCTCTCCAACGACGGCAAATTCAGCCGCAACGCCGATGGCACGCCCAAAGCCGACGACACCTACTGGCCCGGCTTCCAGAACCGCACGGCGCGGGGCATGGAGTTTTACAAGATGATGCCGAAGTAAGGACAGACCGTAAGTGGTGAGTGGGTAGTGGTCAGTGGGAAAAGCGTGGTGGCCTTACAATTTACGCTGAGAATGCCGTCATAGAACCGAATCCACTCACCGGAACTCTTCCACCCGCACCAGAGGCCCGCCCAATCCACCGATTCGGGCGGGCAGCTTGTGGGGGTCAATCGCTGCGCCCGTGTCGGCATCCACAGCGCTCAGGCGGGCGGTTCCGGCCTGTAAGTCTATGTCCAGCACACTGATCACACTGCGGGCCGTGCCGGGGAATCCCACATAATCGCGTCCGCCGATGCCGCCGCTGGCCAGCACATTCAGGTGGCCCAATCTGGCCGGGTAGTAGGCCGCGTGGTGCCCGCTGATGTAGGCCAGCACCCGCCCCTGCTCCAGCACTTCTCGCAGTTGGGCGGCGTCGGCAATGACCTCGCCGGGTTTGTTTTTGCCCTCGCTGACGCCTGCCAGCGGCAGATGCCCGACCACCAACCGCACGCCCGCCGCCCGTGCCTGCGGTGTGGCGAGTTGCGCGGCCAGCCATGACCGCTGCGCCGCATCCACCTTTGGCCCGCTGGCATCCAGCACGGCTATAAACAGGGTGCGTCCGGCCCTGTCCGTGCGGGTCAGGCTGTAGCGGAAGGGATACTGTGCGGCGTCCACCACTGTTCCGGCGGGTGAAAACCGTGTCCAGTACGTCGCCGCTTCCCGCCGATCCCGCGCAAGGCTGGCGTCGTGGTTGCCCAGCGTAAACACAAAGGGAATACCAGCCTTTGCCAGAGGCCCGCGCACCTCTTGCTCAAAGGCGGCCCACATGCCCCGCACGTTGGCGTCGGTCAGGCTGGCTTTCTGGCCCGCGATCACGTCACCTGCCGACAGAACCAAGTCTGGTTTCCAGGTGTCGATGATGCGGCTGAGGCTGGTGTTGAGGGCGGGCGGATAGGTCAGGCTGCCGTAAGCGCCGTTGAAATCGCTGAGAACGGCCACGCGCAGGAGGTCGGGGGCGGCGCTTGGGGCAGGAGTGCCCGACAGCAGCAAGGGCAACAGCAGGAGCAAACGGCGCATGGCGTCAGTTCATCATGGTTTCTTGAGCGAACCGTCAGACGCTCCTGACCTGCCCCGCGCAGACTGGGGTATGACCCGAAACGATGACCGCGATGCGTTGCCTGTGAATCCTGTGTTGTCGGTGCGCGGCGCAGATGGGGCTGCATCGGAACACACCCCCGCCGAGCAGGGCGACGCGCCAGCCGACTTTGCCAACCGCCCCATTCCGCCCACGCCCAGCACCGAGGGCCTCAGCGCAGGCGAAGTCAGCACGATGTTGGGCGGCGATGCCAGCATGACCGAAGCCAATGAAGCCCTGGGCACGGCAGAAGGGCTGGAGACGATCACCGAAAGTTGACGCCCCGCAGGCGTGCCAGACTGACCCATGCGTTCTGTTTCTGATCTGCGTGCGGCGTGCGCGGCCCTGCCCCATTCTCACGAAACTTTCCCGTTTGGCATGGACACACTGGTCTGGAAGGTCGGGTCTCCCGACGCCGCCAAAATGTACGCGCTGACGGGCATCAACGCTGATCCGCTGACGCTTTCGCTGAAGGTTCGGCCTGAAGACGGCGACACCTTGCGGGCCGCCCACGCCGCGATTGTGCCGGGGTATCACCTGAATAAGCGCCACTGGGTCACGGTCACGCTGGACGGCAGTGTGCCGGGCGAATTACTTCAGGAATTGTTGGCCGGAAGCCACGCGCTGGTGTTGGCAAGCTTCACGCGGGCGCAACGGGCAGAGTTGGGCCTGTGAAAGTCAGCATCGGCGCTGGCGACAAACACTGGGACGGCTGGATGTGCACGCAGCAGGCCGAACTGGATCTGCTGAAGCCTGCCACGTTTGCCCGCTTTTTTGGTCCGGCGCGGGCCGAAGCTTTTCTGTGCGAACACGTCTGGGAACACCTGACGATGGAGCAGGGGAGAGCGGCGGCGCGGTTGGTCTTCGCGTACCTGAGGCCCGGTGGATTCCTGCGCGTGGCTGTGCCAGACGGCCTGCATCCTGACCCGGCGTATCAAGCGATGGTTGCTGTGCATGGCCCCGGCCCCGCCGCCGATCATCAAATCGTGTACACGCTTGATACCTTCGCGCCCATCTTCGCGGCTGCCGGATTCCGCGTGCGCCCGCTGGAATGGTGGGATGCGGCGGGCCAGTTTCACCGCGCCGACTGGAACCCGGCAGATGCACCGATAGGCCGCTGTAGCCATCTGGACGACCGCAATGCCGCGTGGCGGGCGGGTACAGGCAAACTGGGGATTCACGAGCCTGATTCTGGATGTGGTCAAGCCGTAAGAAACAGGAGCCGGAAGCAATCGCCCCGGCTCCTGCTCTACGTTGTTGCCTGTTTAGAACGCCGTGTCCAGCGCCTCTAACGCGGCATCCGGATTCTGAATCCCAGCCTGCGCCATATCGGGGCGGCCCCCGCCTTTGCCGCCCGCTGCGGCGGCCAGTTTGCCCACCAGTTGGCCCGCGTGTGCGCCCTTCGCTACGGCGTCCTTGGTGGCCTTCACCACCAACCCGGCGTCAGAGGCGATCACCACGAGGTCTGCGCCGCTGGTGTCGAGGAGCTTGTCGGCGGCTCCGCGCAGTTCGTTGCCCGCGATCCCGGTCAGTTTCAGGGCAGCCACCCGGAAGCCGCCCAACTCGCGCAGGGGAGCCGCGCCGCCGCTGCTTCCGCCGCTCATCTGCGCATCGGTGAGTTGGCGGCGCACCTGTACGGTTTCTTTCTCGGCGGCCTTCAGTTGCGCCTGAAGCTGTGCCACGCGCATTTCCAGACCGTCGAGGCTGGTGTTCAGGCTGGCGGCAAGGCGGGCGTCACTGTTCAGGCGTTCGCGCAGCCACGCGGTGGCGGCCTCGCCTGCCAGAGCCTCGATCCGCCGCACACCCGCTGCCACGTTCTCATCGCTGAGGAGCACGAACGCGCCGATTTCGCCCGTGCGGGTCACATGTGCGCCGCCGCAGAGTTCCTTGCTGCTCACCGTGTGGCCGTTCAGGGTCACGTCGCCTTCCACGCTCACCACGCGCACGGTATCGCCGTACTTCTCTCCGAAGAGGGCCGTCGCGCCCGCTGCTTTGGCCTGGGCAATCGGCATTTCCTGCCACTTCACCGCAAAGTCGGCGCTGATCCAGCGGCTCACGAGGCGTTCCACTTCCGCCAGTTCCGCCGTACTCAGGGCCGCACTGTGCGAGAAATCGAAGCGCAGACGGTCGGGGGCCACCAATGATCCGGCCTGACGCACGCCGTCGCCCAGCACCGCACGCAGGGCCGCGTGCAGCAGGTGGGTGGCCGTGTGGTGACGCTCGGTGGCCTGCCGCGCTCCGTCTACCACGCCGCGTACCGTCACATCGGGCGTCAGGGTTCCGGCCTGCACTTCTACTTCATGCAGAAACACGCCGCCGGGGGTCTTGCGGGTATCGCGCACCACGCCCGCCCCGGCTAGGCCGTCCTCGCCCGTCCATTCCAGCCGCCCGGTGTCGCCCACCTCGCCGCCGCCCTCGGCATAAAACGGCGTCTGCGTCAGCACTACCGTCCCCGCCGTGCCTGCTTCCAGCGCGTCCACGCGCCCTTCAGAGGTCATCAGCGCCAGCACTTTCCCCTCGGCTTCCAGCCGGTCGTAGCCCACAAACGCGGTGGCGCTCAGGTCGCCCACGGTATCTTGCCCGCCAAACAGTTCCGATTTGCCGTATTTGCTGCCTGCCCGCGCTGTCGCCTGTGCTTTTTCCAGGCTCTCGGCGTATCCGGCCTCATCCACACTCACGCCGTATTCCTCGGCAATTTCTTTGGTCAGGTCTACGGGAAAGCCGTAGGTGTCATAGAGGGTAAAGGCTTCCTCGCCGCCCAGAACGCCGCCCTGCTGCATGCCTTCCAGCAAACCGCCCAACCGCTGAATGCCGCCTTCCAGCGTTTTCAGGAAGCGTTCTTCCTCGGCCCGAATGGCTGCGGTCACGCGGGCTTCTTCCGTCACCAGTTCGGGGTAAGCGCTGCCCATGCTCGCCACCACCAGCGGCACCAGCGTGTGCAGCACGGGTTCGCGCAGGCCCAGCAGGTAGGCGTGGCGGCTGGCCCGGCGCAGAATCTTGCGAATCACGTAGCCGCGCCCGGTGTTGCTTAAGGAAACGCCGTCAGCCAACGTCATGCTGACAGAGCGCACATGCTCGGCCACCACGCGGTGCGAGATGCTTTCTGGCCCCAGATAGGGCTTGCCACTCAGTTCCACGATCCGGGCGATGATCGGCGCGAACACGTCGTTAGAATAGAAGTCGAACACGTCCTGCACGACGGTGGCGATGCGCTCCAGGCCCATACCCGTATCGATGTTCTTGGCGGGCAAGTCCAACAGCGTGGGCGTGCCGTCGGCCTGAGGTTCCTGCCGCTCGAACTGCGGAAACACGTTGTTCCAGATTTCCAGAAAGCGGGCGCTTTCGCGGGTGTCGGCGTACTCGGCCCAGGTGTCGTCGCCGTAGGCTGGCCCCCGGTCATAAAAAATCTCGCTGCATGGTCCACACGGGCCGTTTGGCCCCTTGGCAGGTGCGTCGGCAGGCCAGAAATTCTCGTCGGCCCCAAAGCGCAGCAGGTGGTCTTCGGGCAGCCTTATTTCCTGCGTCCAGATGCCGAACGCTTCCTCATCGTCCTCGTAAATGGTGGCGTAGAGCTTGGACGGATCGAGGCCCATCCATTCCGGAGAAGTCAGGAATTCCCACGCCCAGGTCAGGGACTCGCGCTTGAAGTAGTCGCCAAAGCTGAAGTTGCCCAGCATTTCCAGCAGCGAGCAGTGCCGCAGCGTGCGTCCCACATTCTCAATGTCGCCCACGCGCAAGCATTTCTGGGCCGTGGTGACGCGGGGATTATCGCCGTAGCCGGGAAATTTGGCCGCCGCACCCATAAACTGCGGCTTGAAGGGCTGCATCCCCGCCACCGTAAACAGGGTGGTGGGATCAGGCGCGATCAGGCTGTGACTGGGCAGGCGCAGGTGGCCTTTGCTCTCGAAAAAAGACAGGTACTTTTCACGAATTTCGGCAGTCGTTGGGGCAGTGGTGGGCGGAACCGTCATACCCGCCAGTCTATCAGCGGCGGAGATGGGGTGAATCCGCCGAATGGCACGGAGAGGAGTTGGCAGGCAAAGAAAAGAGGAGACACCTCTTCAGCGCCCCCTCGTTCTGTACCTGTCTGACTGGCTTTCTCAGTCCAGATCCACAGCCCACCACGCTTCCCGCTGT
>JAQBPF010000240.1 GCA_028287665.1 Deinococcus sp.
AGAACGGTGGCTGTGACAGCAATGACACCTCCAAAGCCTGCAAGTTCGAGAACCCGTACCCCGGCGCAGGCTTCAAGTGGATCGGAGCCAACGTCGTGGATAAAACCACTGGGCAACCTGTGTTCTCGCCTACCTATGTGGAAAACGTGGGCGGCGCAAAAATCGGCTTTATCGGAGCCGTCCTCAAAGACACCCCCGGCATCGTCAGCCCTGAGGGAATCGCCACGCTGAACTTTCTGGACGAAGCCAGCAGCATCAACAAGTACGTGCCCGCGCTGAAGCGTCAGAACGTGGACGCCATCATCGTGCTGATCCATCAGGGCGGCACGGCCACCGACGGCTTTGCCCAGCCTGCTTGCGGGACGCTCGCTGGCCCCATCGTCGACATCGTCAACAAGCTCGATCCTGCCATCAGCGCCGTGGTCAGCGGGCACACCCACCAGGGCTACAACTGCCTGGTCGGTGGCCGCCCCGTGATTCAGGGCGACTTTTACGGGCACCTGCTTCAGCGCCTTGACCTGACCGTAGACAAGGCCAACCACAAACTCCTGAGCATTCAGGCCGCCAACGTGGTCATGGATACGCGCACGCTGCCCAAAGACGCTGGCATGACGGCCCTGCTGACCAAGGCCAAGAGCCTCACCGACGCCGTGAAACTGACGCCTGTGGGTACGTTGGCCGCCGCCAGCATCAGCCGTACCGCCAATGCTGCGGGCGAAAGCGCCCTCGGTGACGTGATTGCCGATTCACAGTTGGCCGCCACCAAAGACCGGGGCACCGTCATCGCCTTTATGAACCCCGGCGGTATTCGCGCCGACCTGACCGCCAGCGCCGCAGGCAACACCGCCACCTTTGGCGACGTGTACGCCGTGCAGCCCTTCGGCAACACCCTCACCGTCCTCGACCTTACGGGTGCACAGATCAAGACCCTGCTGGAGCAGCAGTTCGACAACCCTCAGGCCGGAAGCAACCGGATTTTGCAGGTCAGCAGCGGCTTTGCCTACAGCTACGATTCCACCGCCGCCGCCGGAAGCCGCGTGGACGCCAGCAGCATCAAGCTGAACGGCGAGACCCTCGACCCCGCCAAGTCCTACCGTATCGTTGCCAACGCCTTCCTCGGCGCGGGCGGCGATTCCTTCCTGGCCTTCAAGAGCGGCACCAACGTGCTTCAGTTGCCCAACTTGGTCGACGTGGACGCCTTCACCGCGTACCTGAAGGCCAACCCTGCACTGGCCGCCGGTGCACAGAACCGGATTACCAAAACCAAATAAGCGTGAAGCAGTGAGGGGGCGGGGGCTGAGGCCTTCGCCCCCTGTTTTGCCGTTCGCGGCCCAAACGTCGCCTCCTCAGACTGCCCTCTTCAGCGCATCAACCGAGTCAACGTCCGCCGGAGCGCCTCCAACACCACCTTACTTCTCAGGGCGTCGGCCAGAGCGCGGGTGGCGTGATGCTCGCTGCCCGTCAGAGCGTCTTGCAGATGCACCTGCACCACGGGATGCAGCCGGCCCCGCGTGTACAGCAGGTCTTCCAGCAGGTCTTCGGCGGGCAGGCGGGCGCGAAGTTCACCGTCAGGGGTCACGGTCTGCACCAGCGCACGGCCCCGTTCATCGGTGGTCAGAAGGGCGTGCAGCGGTTTCCCCGCATGGCGCGTGATCTGTTCGATGGTGGGAATCAGCGACTGGATCAGGTTCACCGCGAGGCTGCGGCCCAGCAACAACAGCCGTTCCTGATCGCCGTTCTGAATATGCAGTGTTTGCGCCAACTGCTGTGCCAGTCGGTCGCCTTCCTGCATCAGGGCGGCCTGGGGGTCCGGTGGACCAGCGGTCATGCGCGGCCTGCAGGCTTCGCCTTCACACGGTGAACAGTGAGGCCTCGGCACAGGCCATCCAAATCAAAGCCACACCAATCAAAACCAGACAATTCAAAAGAGGTCAGCACCTTAACTCCTTCTATCCTCTGTCCCACTGCTTTGCAACCGGGTGTTGAATTCCTGGCCCCACTCAGTCTCCACTGGCCGGGAAGTGGGTCGGCAGCAGTGGCCCCTCAGTTCAGCGCCAGTCACCGTGCCACAGGCGCAAAGCCCGTCTGCCCCTCCAGCAGCTCAGGCGACAGAGTCGGTTCGCTCCTCTCCAGCCGAGTTCAAAAAGTTGGCCTTCCGTTCGGGACCGCCAGCCCCATTTTAGTTGTGTGAACATTTTCACATCTTCATGAGACTCCTCACGCAGGGGAAGATGTCTGGACAGCGACTATTTTTAGCGTGTGGCACGAGCTTGGGCAAAACGGACGGGTAGGCAGGAATGGTGTAAGCTCAGCGTGTATGAACGTTATTGGGAAAGTGACCGTCTTGCCTCAATTGCCAGAGGCCATCGCACGGCTTTCAGAACTCGCCTACAACCTGTATTGGTCCTGGACGCCCCACGCTCAGGCCCTGTACTCCGAATTGAACGCCGAAATTTGGGAGCGATTCCAGCGCAATCCGGTTCGCATCCTGCTGGAAGTGCCGCAGGAGCGCCTGCTGGCTGTGGCCGCCGACCCCGCCTATGTGGCCCGCTACACGCAGGTCATGGCCGACTTTGATGCCTACATGAACAAGAAAGATACGTGGGCCACCAGAAACGCCACGAACC
>JAQBPF010000245.1 GCA_028287665.1 Deinococcus sp.
GACCATGAACGTTCGGTATGGAGCGTTGCTTTAACAAACGGGCCCGGGCGCGGCGGTGCAGGGGGGAGCGGCTAGGCTTCCCGAATCTTGCGGTTCAGTTTGTCGGCGGCCACCAGCAGCACGTCCCACACGCCAGAAAAGGGCGGGGCATAGGCAAGGTCGGTATCAAATAGATGCTGAACGGTGCTGCGGCGGTGCAGCAGGGCGGCCACCACATCCACCCGCTTCACGCTGATGTGGCGTGGGCTGACCAACTGCACGCCCAGCAGCCTTCCCGTGCCCACTTCGGCGGTCAGGCGCACATGAATGGGTTGGGAATCGTTGTAGTACCCGGCGTGGTCGGTGCTGTCTACATCCACGCTTGCGGCCTTCAGACCCAGTGCATCGGCTTCAGCCTGTGTCAGTCCGGTGCGGGCCACCCCCAGATCAAAAACCTTGAAGATGGCGGTGCCCACGATGCCCGGAAAAGTGGCGTCGCCGCCCGCCATATTCACGCCTGCCACGCGCCCCATGCGGTTTGCCGTCAGGCCCAGCGGAATATGTACCTTGCGCTTTGTCACCCCGTGCAGGCTCTCGGTGTTGTCGCCTGCCGCATAGATGCCCGGAACGCTGGTTTCCTGCCGAATATTGACGGCCACCGCGCCCGTTTTGCCGATGCGTGCGCCCGCGGCTTGTGCCAGCTCGGTATTGGGTCTCACGCCCACGGCTACGATCACCAGATCGGCCCGCACCAGCCCTCCTGAAGTCTGCACGCCTGTGACGTGGTGTTCTCCAGTCAGGCCTTCTACCGCTGTGCCGCACCGCACCTCCACCCCCTTGGCTTCCAACTCGGCCCGCACACGGTGTTGCAACTGTTTGTCCAGCATTCGGCCTGCCACTTCCGGCCCTTTTTCCAGCAGGATCACGCTCAGCCCGCGGGCGTGCAGGGCCTCGGCCATCTCCAGGCCTATATAACCGCCGCCCACGATGCAGGCGCGTTTGGGGGGCTTGCCGTTGGCCCCCTGCAAACTGGCTTCAATGGCCTGTCCATCGGGAATGTCGCGCAGCACATGCACGCCGCCCAAGGGGGGTTGTGCCGGTGGGGTCTGTGCCCAGTCGGGCCGCACGGCGCGGACTCCGGTGGCGATCAGCAGGCGGTCAAAGGGTTCGGTGGTGGTGCGTCCGGCGGCGCGGTCCAGCACGGTGATGGTTCCAGCTTTCGCGTCCACGCCCGTCACCTCATGCCCGGTGCGGACGCTGATGCCCTGCCCACGCATCCGCTCCGGTGTCCGGGCGATCAGGTCGTCAAAGTCTTCGACCTCGCCGCCAATCACATACGGCAGGCCGCACGCGCCGTAGCTGATGTACTCGCCGCGCTCAAAGACCACCACTTCGGCTCCCGGATCAAAGCGTTTGGCCCGGCTGGCGGCACTCATGCCCGCCGCCACGCCGCCAATGATCACGATTCTGCCTCTCTTTCCTGCTGCCGAGGTTGCTCCCATACAGGCAGGCTATCCCGCCTCACCCGCCGCACGGGTACCATGCAGGCATGACCGATACCGCCGCCCGCCCCGGTTTGACCACGGCTGATCTGCCTGCTTACACCCCCCTCAACCGGGAACGCCTGATCGCGCCCGGCCCAGTCGAGGTCGATCCCCGCGTGCTGCTGGAACTGGCCCAGCCACAGATGCACCACCGGGCGGCGGCGGGCATTGCCAAACTGATGGAAGCCCGCGCCAAACTGACCCAGTTGTTGGGCGATCCCTACGACGCCGTGATCACCACCAGCAGCGGCACCGGAGCCTTCGAGGGCGCGCTGGTCAGTCTGGTGCCGGAAGGGGCCAAGGTCGTGAACGCGCAGGCCGGAAAATTCAGCGAACGCTGGGGCGAGATGGCCGGACGTCTGGGCTACAACGCGCAGATCGTGGCGAAACCCTGGGGTGAAGTTCTTGACCCGCAGGAGGTGGCCGACGCCGCCCGTGATGCTCACACCCTGCTGATCACCCACAGCGAAACCAGCACCGGGGCGCTGCACGATCTGGCGGCCATCTCGCAGGCGGCCCGTGCCCAGAACCCTGACCTGATCATCATTGCCGACTGCATTACCAGCTACGGCGTGGCCGAATTGCGCCCGGCGGCCTGGGGCGTGGACGTGATCGTGTCGGGCAGTCAGAAGGGGACGGCCACTCCCCCCGGCCTGGGCTTCGTGCTGTTTTCTCCCGAAATCCAGACCCGGCTGATCAAGAACACGCCACGCGGGTTTTACCTGGATATGCACCGCGAACTGACCGGGCAAAAGGCAGGCAGCACGCCCCAGACGCCCGCCATCAACCTGATCTATGCCCTGTCTTTGTCGCTGGAGCGGTTGCTGTGCGTCCCGCTGGACGTGCTGTGGGCCGAGAAACGCCGTCAGGCCGACGCGCTGATTGCTGCCGGAACCGCAATGGGCGCGCCTGCCTGGGCACCGCGCACCAGCCCCGCCGTGGCCGTCCTGACGCCGCCTGCCGGAATCACGGGCCGTCAGGTCTCCGCCCGCCTCGCCGAGATGGGCCAGCGTGCCCTGCCCGGTCAGGCTCCGCACGAAGACACCGTGTTCCGCGTGTCCACGATGGGCTACGCCGACCGCTACGACGCCCTGGCCATTGCCGGAATTTTGGAAGAATGCTTTGCCAGCCTCGGCGTCAGCGTGCAGCGTGGAGCAGCGGTGCAGGCAGCCTGGGCAGCGCTTCAGGTCAACTGAGCGACTCTCAGAACGTAAGCCAACCCTAGACACCCGCCCCCTCTATCTCTATACTTGGAATGTTGCCCGCCAGAAGGCGGGTTCTTTACCAGCATAACCAGAGGACACCTGACCAGAATGGACAGAGTAGCCCCAACGGTTTTCCCGCAGCAGCGGAGTGCTGGGAGCAGGGCTCAGAGGCGCGTGCGCTTCCCTCTGCGAAAGGAGTTTGAACATGGCGAAAGACGGCCCCCGTATTATCGTGAAGATGGAAAGCACCGCTGGAACAGGCTTTTACTACACGACCACCAAAAACCGCCGCACCACGCAGACCAAACTGGAACTGCGTAAGTACGACCCCGTTGCCAAAAAGCACGTCGTCTTCAAGGAGAAGAAAGTCTGATCTCCGGGGGCCGCCTTCCTGCATCTGCGGGTCAGGCGGCTCCACTGGGTCGGCTTTCTTTCTTTTAGGCGCAGGTGAACGCATGAACTTGATTCAGTACTTCCGGGACGCCCGCGCGGAATTGTCCCGCGTGACGTGGCCCACCCGCCAGCAGGTGCTGGAAGGCACGCAGGCCGTGCTGATTTTTGTCGTGGCACTCACCCTGATCGTGTTCATTATGGACCGTGTGTTCGGCCTGGCCGTTCGGGCGCTCCTCCCATAAGGCGGCTGACATGAGTATTGAATGGTACGCCGTGCATACCTACGTGGGTCAGGAAGACCGCGTGCAAGACCAACTGATGGACCGGGCCAAGAAACTGGGCATGTATTACACCAAGATTTTTCAGGTGTTGCAGCCCAGCGAGGAAGCGGTAGAACTGCGTGAAGGCGGCAAGAAAGAAACCGTCAAGCGCAAACTGTTTCCGGGTTATGTGTTCGTGCAGATGGACGTCGAAGATGATGACGCACCCGGCGAACTGGGCGAATCCTGGGAAGTGGTGCGCGGCACCAACGGCGTCACCGGCTTCGTCGGCACCGCCACGCGCCCCGTGCCCCTTTCTCACGATGAGGTTCAGCGTCTGTTGGCCTCGGTGGGTGTGGCGGCTCAGCCTGTGGTCGAAGAAGCTCCGCGCATCAAGGTCAGCCTCAAACCCGGCGATATGGTTCGGGTCACAGGCGGCCCTTTTGCCGACTTCAGCGGCATCATCAGCGAAGTCAACGCTCCTCAGGCCAAGGTCAAGGTACTCGTCAGTATCTTCGGCCGCGAAACCCCTGTCGAACTCGATTTCGCACAAGTCAGCAAGTAAGGCCAGTGTGTTCCCTCTGCCTCCTGCCGTCAGGTACTAGGCAAACAGGGGCAACAGGCAGTAAAATCAAAAAGTTGCTGTCAATTCACTCCAAGAGTGAAGCCCCATACCGGGCAGGCAGAACTTAGCGTCAGCACCCCGCCGCCACCTATACAGGGCGTTTGGGGGAGCTAAGGAGGCACAAGGCATGAAGAAAATTACCGGAATGGTGAAACTCCAACTCCCGGCAGGCAAGGCCACACCAGCCCCGCCAGTCGGCCCCGCGCTCGGTCAGTACGGCGCGAACATCATGGAATTCACGAAGGCGTTCAACGCGCAGACCGCCGACAAGGGTGACGCGATCATCCCCGTCGAGATCACGATCTACGCCGACCGCTCCTTCACGTTCATCACCAAGACCCCCCCCATGAGCTACCTGATCCGCAAGGCCGCAGGTCTCTCCAAGGGCAGCCCGACCCCCAACAAAGCCAAAGTCGGCAAGTTGAACTGGGATCAGGTGCTGGAAATCGCCAAAACCAAGATGCCCGACCTGAACGCAGGCAGCATCGAGGCCGCCGCGTATACCGTGGCAGGCACGGCACGCTCTATGGGCGTGACCATCGAGGGGGCCCCGAATGCCTAAGCACGGTAAGCGTTACCGCGCTCTGACCGAAAAGGTCGACCGCAACAAGCAGTACACCATCGACGAAGCCGCCGCACTGGTCAAGGACATCGCCAACGCGAAGTTCGACGAGACGGTCGAAATCCACTTCCGCCTCGGCATTGATCCTCGCAAGAGCGATCAGAACGTGCGCGGTACCGTTGCCCTGCCTCACGGCACGGGCCGCACCGTGCGCATTGCCGTGATCACCAAGGGTGAAAACGTGGCGCTGGCCGAAGCCGCTGGCGCAGATGTCGTCGGCAGCGACGACCTGATCGAGCGCATTGCGGGGGGTTTCATGGACTTCGACTCCGTGGTAGCAACGCCTGACATGATGGCCCAGGTCGGCCAGAAGCTCGCTCGTCTGCTGGGGCCCCGTGGCCTCTTGCCCAACCCCAAGAGCGGCACCGTCGGTCCCGATGTTGCGGGCATGGTGCGCGGCCTCAAAGCCGGACGCATCGAGTTCCGTAACGACAAGACAGGCGTGGTTCACGCGCCTATCGGCAAGGCCAGCTTTGATCCTGCCAATCTGACCGCCAACTACGCGGCCCTGATTCAGGCTGTCGAAGCGGCCAAACCCGGCAGCGCCAAGGGTGTGTTTGTGCGTAGCGCATTCATGACCAGCACGATGGGGCCGAGCATTCCCCTCTCGCTCACCACGGCGTAATTTTTTGGGGGCAGGTCTGATCCTGCTCCCGCTGACTTCAGCACCCCGGTGCGTTCTGCACCTTTTAACAGCATCACCGTTAGACCGGCTTCCGTGACAGCGGGGACTCTTGCCAAGTTTAAACATCCCGCCGAGTTGTCAGGGCGCAGTTACCGCACCCGGACTTGTTCGACACAAAGGAGGTTCACCGCGTGGCGAACGA
>JAQBPF010000255.1 GCA_028287665.1 Deinococcus sp.
CTCCGAGAAGATTTTGCACGGGGGCGGCATTCGCCTCGGCACACCCGCCGTGACCACTCGCGGCATGAACGAGGCCGACATGCACACCATCGCCGGACTGATCGACCGCGCCCTGAAAGGTGAAGACGTGAAGGCCGAAGTCCACGCCTTTGCAGGCGGCTTCCCACTGCCCTGAGCCCTGACCGGCCAGCCGCAGCACCACCCCAAGAATCAGGGGCAGGCAGCCCGTGCAGGTGCCCGCCTCTTTTTGGGCTCTCAGAATGGCCTCAACTGCCTTCGCTGGACTTAAAGTGCATCTTGCACATTGCTTCCATTTTGCTGGCTTAGCAGATTGTAAAGAGCAAATTGCAACCCAGTCAGAGCAAAAACTTTACATGTGAAACGGATCAAGGATGAGTTTGTGTGAGAATTTCGTCATAAGTGCTGGGCTAGGTTGATGACATGACTGGCGCTTCATCTTCCTCTCTGGCCTCTTCCGGCGACCAGACCTCTCTTGTCTTGCTCGCCGATGACCCGCTGCCTTACCCCACGCTGAGCCTGGCCGATCTGACCCTGCATCTCACGCATCTGGGCCTCACGGCCCCGGACCTTGGAAGCGCCATGAGTCCGGTCTTGGAGGCGCTGGTCGAACGCACGGCAGCTGTGGGGGCAGGATACTTTCAATTGCGCGACGCGAGCCTGACCTACCACGCCCGCGCCGTCAGCGGCGTGATGCCGCAGGGCGTGGCGATGGACGCCATTCTGGCGCACGGCCTCCCCCACCAGCTGCCCCTGATCCAAGCACTGAACACGGCCACTGGGCCGCTCTTTTTTGACGATACGCGCCTGCAACCCCAGGCGGCAGGGTTTCCCGACCTGGGCGTCCTGGCCCTCACCGCCGTGCCCATTCGCAATCGTCAGGGCGTTCTGGTGGGGGCGCTGCTGTCTCATGTCTTCGAGGCCCACCTCTGGACGCTCTATGAACGCCAGACCCTGGCAACGGTCATGGGGCTGGTGGCGTTGCTGGCGGCCCGCCTGGACGCCGAGGAACGCGAGCAGGCCGCGCACGAAAGTGCCCTGCGTGCAGTGGGCCTGATGCTGGAAGCGCGGGACGCCGAGACACAGGGCCACACCGACCGCGCCACGGAACTGGCGGGCCGCCTCGGCGCGAGACTGGGGCTCAATTCGCAGGAACTCCGGGATCTGCGCTGGGGAGCCTACCTGCACGACATCGGCAAAATGGCCATTCCAGACCTGATCCTGCACCATCCCGGCGCACTGGACCAGAAGGCCCGCGCACAGATGCAGGAACATGTGCTGCAAGGCGCCCTTCTGGCCCAGCAACTCAGCTTTTTGCCACGCACCGCCCACGACGTCATCATGGGCCATCACGAACACTGGGACGGGGGCGGCTACCCGCATGGTCTGAGCGGAGAAGCCATTCCCCTGCCCGCCCGCATTTTTGCCGTATGCGACGTGTATGACGCCCTGATCAGCGTCCGGCCCTACAAACATGCCTGGAGCCGCGCAGAAGCCGTGGCCCATCTGGTGATGTCTCGGGGCAGTCAATTTGACGCGAACATGGTGGATGCGTTGCTGGCTATCTTGCAGGAAGATCACGAGGATCTGGGAGCGGTGGGCTGATCCGGACCGGTTTGGAGCGCGGCAAGCAGCGACACGCGGCAACCTGAAACCGGACAGTCTGGAACCGGACTCTCTCCAGCTGCCCCCTTCAGATCTGGCTCCCAATGTCTGGCCCACCTGAGCGCCATACTTTGGGCCGATGTTGCCTGCCGTGCCCACTGCCCCGCCTGCTGCCGCCGAAACTCTGGCCGACCTCGCCTCTGCGCTGGGGGCCGACGCGGTGGGCTGGGCTGCCGCCCGCGTTCCGGCTGCGGCGGTGGCCGAGTATGCCGGATGGCTGGACGCAGGCAAGCACGCCGGGATGGGCTATCTGGAACGGCAATTGCCTGCCCGCGCTGACCCCGCCAGCCGTCTGGAAGGGGCAGGCAGCGTGCTGGTGCTGGGCGTATCGCATGCCTTCGCGCCGCCGCCGATCCCAGCCGATGGGGTGCGGCTCGGGCGGGTGGCCCGGTACGCCTGGACCCCCGATTACCACGACCAGTTGCAGCCTCTTCTGACCCGGCTGGAACAGGAAGCAGCCCGGTTGGGCGTGCGGGCGCGGGGCTACGTGGATCACGGCCCCATCATGGAGCGGCTGTTTGCTGCGGGCGCTTTTCTGGGCTGGCGCGGCAAATCGGGAATGACGGTCAGCACGCGGCTGGGCGCCTTCGTGACGCTGGCTGTCCTGCTGACCGACCTGCCGTGGGAAGCTGAAGCGGCGGCGCACCCGGACCGCTGCGGGCGCTGCACCCGCTGTATTTCGGCCTGTCCTACGGCGGCCATTGGCCCGGACCGCACCATCGACGCCCGGCGCTGCGTGTCGTACCTGACCATAGAACACCGGGGGCCACTGCCGTACGAATGGCGGGCGGGCGTGGGCAACTGGCTGCTGGGCTGCGACGTGTGTAGCGAGGTCTGCCCCTGGAGCGCCAAAGCTGGCCCGTTGGCCCGCCTGCTGGAGCCTCAGGCACGGCTGGCCTACCCCGATCTCAGCCGATTCTTTGGCGTCAGCGAGCGGCAATTTGAGCGTGAGTGGGCCGGAACCGCCCTGCTGCGCCCCCGCCGCAAAGGCATGGCCCGCAACGCCCTGACCGTCCTGGGCAACCTGCCCGCCGAGCACGAGGCCCGCGAACAGGCCCGCCCGCTGCTGCTGGCCGGAAGCCAGGACCCGGTGTGGGAGGTGCGCGAAGCGGCCGCCTGGGCGCTGGGGCAGTGGCAGGAAGCCGATCTGCTGACCCCTCTGCTGGCTGATCCACAGGAGATGGTACGGGCCACGGCAGCGCAGGCCTGGGCCAACCTGGGCTGAAGCCGGACATTCAGCCAAAATTGAGCGTCGCTTTAGGGGTTCTCCATTCTGGGGGATGCCCCACGCTTTGGGCGGTCTGGGCATGGTCGGGTAGAGCATGACCCAAGCCGATTCCGCCCACACCCCCACCGAAGCCAGCACCCTGACCGAGCAATTTATGCAGGCGCTCCAGACCATCGAGCAGACAGGGGACGTAGAGCCGTTGGTGGCGCTCTTTGCCGAGGGTTCCAGCCTGAACAACCTGACCACCCAGACCTGGACCGGGCAGGACGGCGCACGCGAATTCTGGACGGCTTACCTGTCCAATTTTGAAACCATTCGCAGCGAATTCACCCACCATCTGCAGGCCAGCGGGACGGGCCTGATGGAGTGGGAGGCCACCGGGCAACTGAAGGGCGGCAGCGATCTGGCCTACCGGGGCGTCAGCATCATCGAGATTGACGGCGATAAAGTCAGTGCCTTCCGCACCTACTACGATTCGGCAGCATTCGTGAATACGGGTGTGGCCGAAGTCCGGACACAGTAGGCCCATCCTGAGGGCGGGCCACCCTGATGGGAGTATTGGCAGTGTCTAAAGTCCGCCTAAAGTGGACATGCTGCACTGCACAGGGCGGGCGCACCCTACGATAGACAGGTGCGCCTCCGCCTTCTGCTCTCCCTGGCCTGTCTGTCTGGTCTGACCCAACCTGCCCTCGCCGCTTCTGCCACTCCTTCTCCCCGCACGCCTGTCCTGACTCCCCTGGTAACGGCCCGTTATCCGCATGACCGGGCCGCCTTTACCGAGGGGCTTCAGTATCTGGGCGGCGGAGTGGTACTGGAAAGTACCGGGGTCGTGGGTGAATCTGGCGTCAGAAGAACGGACCTGAAAACGGGGCGGGTGCAGGCCAGCGTGAGTACCCCTCTGGCCCAGGCTTTTGGCGAGGGCGCAACGGTGCTGGGCGGCATTGCCTATCACCTGACCTGGCAGGAAGGCGTGGCCTTTGCCTTTGATGCCACGACCCTGCGTGAGATGGGCCGCTACCGCTACACGGGCGAGGGCTGGGGCCTGACCACCGACGGCAAGCAGCTGATTATGAGCAACGGCAGTGCCACGTTGGTCTGGCGCGATCCCAAAACTTTTGCCGTGCGCCGCAGCATCACCGTGACCGATCAGGGCCAACCTGTCCGCAACCTGAATGAGCTTGAATATGTACAGGGCAGCGTGTACGCCAACGTCTGGCTGACAGACCGGATTGCCAGAATCGACCCCGCCACCGGCAAGGTCACAGCCTGGATCAACGTCGCCAACCTGACTCGGGAGGCCAGCGCCACGGCCACCCGCACGGGCAAACCGCTGACCTTCGACGATGTGCCCAACGGTATCGCCTTCATTCCTGAACGCGGCACGCTTCTACTGACGGGCAAACGCTGGCCTACCCTCTTTGAGGTAAAAATTCCAGGCCTGAAAATAGAGCCGGGCGTGACCGGGCAGGCGGCAACAAGACGCTGAGGAAGGTAAGTCACCGACTCTCAAGGTGGCCGGGAACCTTGCAGAACAATCAAAAGCGGCTGCCCCAGGGTTCAACCCTCCAGGGCAGCCGCTTTTGATTGCATTCTCCTAGACCTGCCCTTCCGCCCTGACGGCTCCCAGCTTGCCCACGACCACATTCCAGATCTGTTCCGCCAGTTCATCCAGCGGCTTGGTGCCGTCCAGCACGCGGAAACGGTTGGACTCCTGCTGAGCCAGCGCCAAAAATCCTGCCCGTACCCGCACGTGAAAACCCAGGTCGGCGCGTTCCAGGCGGTCAGGTTCGCCGCGTGTGGCGGCGCGGGCCAGGCCTACAGCGGGGTCGAGGTCGAGCAGAAAGGTCAGATCGGGTTGCAGGCCGCCCGTGGCTGCATGCGTGATCTGAGACAGCAGGCCTGTATCCAGCCCCCGTCCCGCACCCTGATAGGCCAGACTGGAATCGGCGTAGCGGTCACAGACCACCACTTCCCCGCGTTCCAGCGCAGGCCGGATAACCTGACCCACCAGTTGGGCGCGGCTGGCCGAATACAGCAGAAATTCGGGCAGAGGATCGACCTGCAAATCAGGCTCCAGCAGCACCACCTGCCGAATTCGCGTGCCCAGCGGTGTGCCGCCCGGTTCGCGGGTGATTATGTGGGC
>JAQBPF010000262.1 GCA_028287665.1 Deinococcus sp.
GAACAGAGCGGCGGTGCAGGGCGGCCAGTTGCCCATTAAAACGGTCTATCAGGGCTTCCGCCTGGGCCTGCATCCCAATCGCCTCACCAATGGTGCCAATATCGCGCAGGGTATCCGGCACACTCAGTGGGTCAAGCACCAGCACGGGCAGGCCCGCCGCCTGCAGGTTCTCCAGCACGCGCTCCATGCCCGGCACACTCAGGCTGGCCAGCACCAGATCAGGGCGGGCATCGGCCACTGCCTGCACATCTATCTGCAGGTCTGGCCCCACGCGCCGCGCCCCCTCCAGCCCCGGCGCGTCGCTGTGATTGTCAGCGGCCACGACCCAATCGGCCACCCCCAAAGCCGCCAGAATATCCGAGTTGCTACAGGTCAACGAGGCCAGACGCATGGCGCCAGTCTAAGGGCAGAGGGCCGACAAACGCCTGTAGCCTGCCGTAGACACACTGTTCTCACCCCATCTCGCTCCGGCTTCACCGACCCGAAAGACTGGTCTGATAATGTGGCCGAAAAGCTGCCCAGCACAGTCAAACGCCCCCTGACCGTATGGTAGGGTGGGCACTATGAAGAACACGTTCGCCGTCACCATGACGTTGCTGCTGGCCCTGACGCTGGGCGGCTCTTATGGCGCCTACCGGATAGCCACCACGCCACACGAAGAAACCCAGGCCGAGGGCGGCTCGGGCAATCAGGAGGAGCGGGCCGGTTCCGTGCCCAGCGAAGAGGCCCCCAGCGCCACCAGTTCGGCCACAGGCGCAGCGGGCGCTCCGGCAGCCCAGGGCAATGCCAAAGCGCCCAATCAGGGCGGCGAGCAGGCCGGAGCCAACGGCGCAGTGCCCGGAAGCCAGGGGGCGGCGACCGGCGGCCAGGAGAACGGTCAGACCGAGAACAACAGCACCACAATCGCCACCACTGAAGGCACGCAGGCAGGCGAGAACACCACCGCCAACGCGGGCGGCGAAACGGGGCGGCCCCCCGGCGAGATGTCGGCCACTGGCGCAACCGTCACCACCGATGCAGGCGACGTGACCGCAGGCAAGGCCAAATTCACCGTCACCTGCTCCGGATGCCACGGAGCAAACGGCGGCGGCGGCATCGGCGCGGCCCTCAACACCGCCGACGGCCCCAAAAGTTGGACGCTGGATCAGTTCAAGCTGACCCTCCGCGAGGGCAAGACCCCCGACCGGATGCTGTCGGCCACCATGCCCCGCTTCTCACCTGAACAGGTCAGCGACGAAGAAGTGGCCAACATTCACGCCTTTATCAAGACGCTGAATTGATAACCGAACCGTCCCATTCGGCCCGCCATATCCGGCGGGTTTTTTGTTACTGGTGCAGACGCCTATGCTGTGGGCGTGACTTCCGGCCCAGTGCTGATTCCTTCTCTGTTGCTGACCACCTCTCCCCTGACCGACGTTTGGGACGGCTGGACAGTGCAGCCTGCCAGCGCCGAGGCCCTGCCCCACGCGGCGGGCCTGCTGGTTCCCCATGACGGCCAACCCGTGCGCGACGTGCAGCACCGGCCAGACCGCTGGGCAGTGCTGACGCTGATTTCGGGCGCGGTACGGGGCGGCCTGCCCGTGTTGGCCTGGGGCACAGGGGCGGCCCTGGCAGGCCGGGTGCTGGGGGCGGCGATTCAGGCTGGAAGGCGGGCGGAGGGCGGGGAGAGCACGGCAGAGGAATGGGTGGCCCTTCCCCGCAACGCCCACGCCGAACAGTGGCTGGACGCTGCGCCGCTGCTGTGGCGAGCCGGAGCAGTGACCGCCTGGGCCGGAGAAACCTTGCCCGGTGCGCTGAAACTGGAGTTTCTGACCCGTCTCGAAACCCCCACCCTCCGCACGCCTGCCACGCCGCTGGAAAGCATGGGAGGCGAGACCGCCCTGCGCCCGCTCCTGGCCGATTTTTATGCTCAGACGCGGGCCGACGCGGTGCTTGGCCCCATCTTCGCCGCCCACGTCTCCGACTGGGAAGCCCACCTGGAGGCCGTGACCGCCTTCTGGATCACGATGCTGGGGGGGCCGACCCAAGCAGGGGGCCAGCACTGGCGCGGCAACCTGAACCACATTCACGCGCCGTTGGGGATACGCGGCGTACATCTGGCCCGCTGGCTGGCCCTGTTCCGTGCCGCCGCCGAAGCCCACCTGCCGCCCGACGCCGCGCAGGTGCTGACCAGCCGTGCTGAGGCGATGGGCGCACGGCTGGGGAAGAGGCGGGCCAACGGAACTGGGAGCTCCCGCTGACATGACGCCAGGGCTAGGCCTCGACTTCCCCTGGACCCTTGACCCTCAGACTGTCCCGACCGCCATCACCTCTCACGGGAACCGATCTCATCTGGGGCGCGTACTTTGCTGATATGGCTCCCCTGAATATTCCGTTTTTAACCAGAACTGACAGCACCCTGCCCGGCGGCGTCACGCGGCCCACCTGGGTGGTGCTGGATTTGCAGGGGGCGTACCCGGCGCGGCAGCCTGCCAGCCCACTTGCCGCCCTGCTGAACCGCACCGAAACGCTGGAGGCGCTGGAAGCCCGCGTGGAAAAACTGCGCGGCGCAGAGTGGTTGCACGGCGTCCTGGTGCGCTTCGGAGGCTTTGCGGCGGCCCCAGCCACAGCCCACGCGATTCGCGGCATCCTGGGACGGCTGGCACAGGACAAACGGGTGGTGGCCCACCTGCCCCAACTGACCATGACCGCCCTGATCGCGGCCAGCGGCGCACAGGAAATTGCCGCGCCCGAATCGGCAGACGTGATGCTGGGCGGCTTCGCGGTGGAATCCACCTTCCTCGGGGCGTTCCTGAAAAAGCACGGCATAGAGTTTGAGAACTTGCGAATCCGTGAGTACAAGGCCGCGCTGTCCCGCTTTTCTCAGGACCATATGGACGAGGCCAACCGTGAGCAGCTGAGCGCGTACCTGAACGGCATGGAAGGCGCGTGGGCGCGGGATCTGGCTACGGCGCGGGGCGTGACCGAAGAAACCGCACGCGGCTGGCTGTCGGGCAACCTGACCTCGGCACAGGGGGCGCTGGACGCGGGCCTGATTACCCGCGTGGCCTACGAAGACGAACTGGTCGGCCCCGCCACCCGACCGATGGCCGCCGTGCTGGACCTGTTTATGCCCAAAAAGCCCAGCAATGCCAAAGCGGGCCGGATTGCCGTCATTCCGCTGATCGGGACGATTATTCCGGGCAAGAGCCGCAACAATCCGGTTCCTCTGCCGCTGCTGGGTGGCCCGATGGCCGGATCAGATACGGTCACGGCCGCCCTGAAGCGGGCCAAGCAGGACGAAAAGACCAAGGCCATCGTGCTGTATGTGAACAGCGGCGGCGGTTCGGCCCTCGCCTCTGACCTGATCTGGCGCGAGGTGGCGACCAGTGAAAAACCCGTGGTGGTGGTCATGGATGAGTACGCGGCCAGCGGCGGGTACTATGTGGCCACGCATGCCAGGCACATCGTGGCCTCGCCGTACACCCTGACCGGAAGCATCGGTGTGGTCAGCGGCAAGCCTGTGATGCGCGACCTGTTTGCCCGCAACGGCCTGAACCCGGAGCGGGTCGGCAATGACCGCGCCCTGATGTATTCGGCCTCGCGCCCCTACAGCGACGACGAACGCGCCCTGATCGAACGCAGCATTGGTGAGGTGTATGACCGCTTCGTGGCGCGGGTGGCGCAGGGCCGCAAGCTGACGCCGGAGCGGGTCAACGAACTGGGTCGGGGCCGGATCTGGAGCGGGTTGGACGCCCTGGAACACGGCCTGATAGACGAGCTGGGCGACCTGCACACCGGAATAGAACGCGCCGCCGAACTGGCGGGCCTGCCCTATGACGCACCGACCTGGAATGCCACGCCCAAAAATCATGGCCCCCTGCCCGAATTTGTGCAGGAGGCCGCAAGCATGGCCCACAGCGCAGTAACCCTGGACGGCCTGAGCCTGTGGCCGTTTGGCAAGGAACGGGTGCTGACCTGGTTTGATCAGGACGTAAAAATTCGGTAACGGCGCAGGAGTCAATGATCAAAAGAGAAGGTCAAAAGTCTGGTTCTCCAACGCTTTTGACCTTACTCTTTTCTCCCTACTTACTGCCCGCTGACGGCTTCCTCATATGCCGCGATCTGGCCCCGAATCACATCCAGGCTGCCTTCCCAGAACTCCGGCGCGTGCAGATTGATGCCGAATCCGGCGGCGAGGGTGCGGGCGTCGGCCTGACCTGTACTGGCCAGCAATTCGTCGTAGCGGGCCTGAAATTCGGCTTCCTGTCCCCCCGCCCGCGCCTGCACGTACTGGGCATACAATCCCAGCCCAAACAGCAGGCCAAAGGTGTACGGGTAGTTGTAAAACGACAAGGAGTAATAGTGCGGCTTGACGGCCCACATGTAGGGGTGCGGCGTAGCGAGGGCGTCGCCGTAAGTTTCGCGCTGAGCCCACACCATCAGGTCGCTGAACTCCTGCGGGGTCAGGTCGCGCTCGGCCCGCTTTTCAAAGACGGCCCGCTCGAACAGGAAGCGGGAATGGATGTCCACGACGACCTGCGCGTGGCCCAGCAACTGGGTTTCCAGCACATACAGACGCTCTGCACCTGTGGCCTTTTCCAGCGCTGCATTCTGAATGATGGTTTCGCAGAAGATGCTGGCGGTTTCGGCCAGAGTCATGGGCGTTTCACGTTGCAGCGGCGTGCGGCCCGCCTTCACCATGTTGTGATAGCCGTGCCCCAGCTC
>JAQBPF010000273.1 GCA_028287665.1 Deinococcus sp.
AGAAGACGCGACCCAGAATGCGGCTTACCGGCTGGTTTTGACTTGAGGGGCTGAGGCTGAGTTTGCTGGGGGTTGGTCGAAGGGTCAAGGGTCTAAGAAGGTCAAGGGCAATCGCTGCGCTCACTCACCCCCTCCCAACCTCCCCCCTCAAGGGGGAGGG
The DNA here is from genome assembly GCA_028287665.1 of Deinococcus sp. Classification (GTDB taxonomy): domain Bacteria; phylum Deinococcota; class Deinococci; order Deinococcales; family Deinococcaceae; genus Deinococcus. Next base: position 161 of record JAQBPF010000273.1, read on the forward strand.
GCCAACACCACCACACCGCCACCTCACCACATCCCTGCCCAATTCCGTGTGAGGCCGTCGTCCACGCAGTGGGCGGGCCAATTCCATGTTCAAGACGACTGGCAATTCCGCTTCAGATGAACGATTCCGCCAAGTCTGAACGCGACAAGATCGATCCTCCCGAGCGGAGCGCTTCGCTCCCCCTACCCGGTGGGGTAGGGGGGCTGGGGCAACACGTGGGAGAAGTCCAGCAAAGCCGCCTCCAATCAAGCCTGAATGCCCGCCTACTCCGGCAAATTCACCACCCGAACATTCCCGTCCCTGGCACTCAGGTAGCTGATCTTTTTCCCGTCCGGGCTGACATTCCAGTCGCCCTGCCGCACCTGATCTCCCAGATCGCCCAACGTGCGCCAGACCCCGGTGCGGGCGTTGTATTCGCGCAGAAGGTGCGGGCTGCCGTCGGGAATGAGGGGAATGACCAACAGGCGGGAAGCGTCGCGCCAACGGTACGATCCAAACGACTCGAGACGCTTGGCCGCGCCCCCGGACGTGTTCTGAATCCACAGGCCGTTGCGGGCGGCGCTATCGAAGGTGATGGTATAGACGACGCGCGAACCGTCGGTGCTGAGACTGACCCCACGGAATCCCAGCGCCGACTTGAGCGTTCGGCGCGTGCCTGTGCGGGTGTCCAGGGTAAACAGGTCGCGGTCACGGCCCGCCACGTTCAGCTTGCCGTTCAGCAGCAGCGTGCTGTCTCCGATCCAGCCGCTGACGCCGCCGCCGTAGAGGGTAGACACCTGTCTGGGTGCGCCGAACACATCGGCCACGTACACCCGGCTGGCCCGGCGGTCAAAGTTACCGCTGGTGTCGCTGCGGGTGTAGGCCAACCGGGTTTCAGCCGCCGTCCAGGTCACGTCAGAGCCGCGTGTGGGCAGCGTAAACTTTCGCCCATCGCTGAGGCGTTCCAGGGTGGTGGTGTCGCCTGTGCCGGGCCGAACCGCCCAGCGCAATTTGGGCGAGAAGAAGGCCACCGATGAAAAGCGCCGCGTCACTGCCCCGCCCGCTGCCGGAACGGAATAGATTCCTGTGACGCTACGGACAGGCGGACCATCCAGAAACAGCAACGAGCTGGAATCGGGTGCCCAGACCACGCCGGGGCAACATGTGCCCGACAGGACAGCTCTGGAGGGCAGAGTGGCGGCCCCCGCCCCACCCAACAACGCAGACGTTGAAAGCGCCAACACCAGAGCGGCGGCCCGCTTCACCTCGCACCTCCCGGCGCAGGCGGCCACGGCTGGGCAAATTCGTTCAGCAGACGTCCGCCACGCCGCACTTCCGGCTGAGATTCGGGAGTCTGCCACTTGCGCGGCGCGGTGAGGTCGTATTCGTAGCCCCGGCCAAAGCTGCCCGCCAGAGCCAGAGAATCCCAGTCGGCAGCAATGTATGGCAAGGGATTGAAAAACCGCTGGTGCGAACGGTCACGCAGTTCGAGGTGCAGGTGCGGCGCACTGACACACGTTCCCTGGGAATCTCCGCTCTGACCGATCACCTGCCCCCGCGTCACGCGCACGCCGACCCGCAAGGGTGAGCGCACCCGCAGATGCCCGTACAGACTGCTCAGATTTCCCGCATGATCGATCACCACATTGTGCGGCGGGCTGCCGTGTGGGCCGTCTACCTCGGCCACCACGCCGTCACCGATGGCCCGCACGGGGGTGCCGCACGGCGCACTGAAATCCAGGCCCGCGTGTACGCCCTGAAGGTTGCCGTAAGTGCTGCGCCGCTGACGGTACGCGCCAGTGGTATTGCCGTAGCCCTGTCCCAGCAACCAGGAATTCGGCCCCGGCGCACCTGCGAAGGGCAACCCAAATTGCCGCGAAGGCTTGGCGATGACGCTGTCAGGCAAGGCTGCCGCGTAATGTGCTGCGGCAATACCAGCCCCCAATCCCACCGCCAGAAGTCCAGCCGCTGCCCACCCTCTCATCCCCACCGCCGTTTCATGGCCGAATGCTGGCGCACCGTGCCCCGCCAGAGGGTGGGAAGAGTCACAGGAACGGGAAAGCTGAAGAAATGAGCGGGAAGAGACGGCTCACTTCACATGCAAAACCACATGCAGAGCGTGGTGCCCTGCCGAACGACATTCGTGCCTGCACCTCAGCTGTCCGGCTCAATGCCGCGTGCCAGCTTCTCGGCGCTCAGCTTCTCATTGTCCACGATGTTTTGAAAAATCAGTCTGGTCCGGTCTTCTGTCTGTCTGGCCTTGGAGAGGTAAGCCTCTGCCAGCCGGGATTTTCCGGCGGCTTCCAGTTCCCGGCCCATGTGTTCCAGCAGCATGCTGGCCTCTTCCAGCGCCCGCATGGTGACCCACAATTTATCCTCGGTCTGTTCGGTCACGCTCAGCAGCAGCGTGTCTCCGGTGTAGGCGTGCCCGGTATGACAGCGGTAGCGCGTGAATCCGCCCTCTTTGATCTGTACCAGGACGCCGCCACACTCGGGGCAGGTCTGCGGCGTCACCAGACCGAAATTCATCACGCCTTTGCGGAAAGCGTGAGCGGTGCGGGCAATGCTGATCTCGATGGCCACCCGCTCGCGCTCCTCTTCATTGACCCTGCCCATCTGGGGCGCGGGCTCGGCGGTCAGCGTCACCAGGAGGGCGGCCAGGTCGTGCGACAACACCCTGTGGTCTATCTCGACCTGAGCCAGAGCACTGGTGGGCATCGAATCATATTCGGCGTCGGCAGGATCCTGAACCACAGTGGTCCCCCCAAAATGTTTGATGGTCCATAGCCCCGACGTTCCATCATCCAACAGACCCGACAGGATCACGCCCACCACATTCGGCCCCTCGCTGTACCCCGCCGACCGAAACAGGGCGTCGATGGCGGGGCGCACCCGGTTCTCCTTGGGGCCTTTGGTCACGCTGAAGCGGCCATCTTCGACCAGCAGATGGTGATCCGGAGAGGCGCAGTAGATCCGGCCAGGCAAAATACGCTCACCATCCACAGGCTGAGAAACGGGTAGCGGCCCTACCCGGTCCAGAATCTGGGGCAGAAAGCTGGGGCTCGAGGCCTGAATGTGCATGACAATGCAGAGGGCCGCCGAGAAATCAGCAGGCAGGTTGGCCACCAGTTGCAGAAGTGGCTGCATCCCACCCGCAGAGGTACCGATCACCACCAATCGGTGCGAAAGCATGGCCCCATTGTGCGCTTCGGTCACATCCAAGCGGGGCTCCCCAGTCGGTGCTGAACCTGAGGAAATCCGCTTCAACCAGCCCCAGACATTCAGATCAACTGCCAGCGCTCCTGTCTGTCCGTCCAGATAGGTGTACCCAGGCGAGTTGGACCCCGCTCGTGGCAACTGTTATGGCAACGACGGGACGGAGGCACAACGTGTCAGCCGCTTCTCACTTCTGCCCCGGGCCTGTTCAGGAACCGCCTACCAAGCCAAAAAAAACCGCCACTGGAGGCGGGTCACACTTAAATTGTTTGGGATACGCCCAATCTAGTGGACAGCCACAGG
>JAQBPF010000299.1 GCA_028287665.1 Deinococcus sp.
CGCGGTCTACGGGCGCATCGGCCTCAGCATGCAGGACTTTGGGGGGCTGTGTCAGTGGCTCGTCAACGTGCTGAACGCGGTCACGGGTCATCTCGACAGTGAGGGCGGGATGATGTTCACCCATCCAGCGTTTGATCTGCTGATGCGGGCCAAGCGGGGCGAAACTCACCACGGACGCTACGGCTCGCGGGTGCGCGGCCTGCCAGAGTTTGACCATGAACTGCCGAACGTGGTGATGGCCGAAGAAATGACCACCCCCGGAGAGGGACAGGTGCGGGCGCTGGTGACCGTGGCAGGCAACCCGGTGCTGTCTACACCCGATGGGGCGGCGCTGGACACGGCCTTAAGCGGGCTGGAATTTATGGTCAGCATTGATCCTTATCTGAACGAAACCACGCGCCATGCCCACGTCATTTTGCCCCCTGCTTTCGGGCTGGAGGTGCCGCACTACGACGTCATTTTTCATCATCTGGCTGTGCAGAATACGGCGCGGTATTCGGAACCCGTGTTCCCGATTGGATCAGATCAGCGCTTCGACTATCAGATTTTTGGCGGCCTGACCGAGCGCCTGACAGGAAAAGCGGGCAGCACGCCCGAAGCCCGGCTGGATCTGGGCCTGCGGCACGGCCCCTACAAAACCAATCTTGCTGCTCTGAAAGCGGCCCCACACGGCGTAGATTTTGGTCCACTGCAACCCTGTTTCCCTGAACGCCTGCTGACCGCGAGTGGCCGCGTCAATCTGGCCCCCGCGCCGATGTTGGCTGATCTGCCCAGGCTGACCGCCCTGCTGGACGCACCCGTACCCGATCTGGTGCTGATCGGACGGCGACAACTGCGGTCCAACAATTCCTGGATGCACAACACGCCCCGCCTGATGCGCGGTCCCAACCGCTGCACCTTGCTGCTGAATCCGCAGGACGCCGCCAAGCGTGGTCTGGTAGACGGACAACCTGTCGAAGTGCGGTCGCGGGTGGGCAGCGTGACCGTGCCGCTGGAACTCAGCGACGACCTGATGCCCGGCGTGGCCTGCTTGCCACACGGTTTTGGGCATGGTCGCGCCGGGATCCGGCAGGGCGTGGCGGCGGCCCATGCTGGAGCCAGCCTCAACGATCTCACTGACCGCAACCGCATCGATTCTCTGACCGGAAATGCAGCCGTCAACGGCACACCTGTGGAGGTCTTGGCCGCCGCTGAAGCCGGAGCAGGGGAGAGCGCGGCAGATTAAGTTGCGCCTTCACCGTCTTTGGAAGACAACAGCAGGCCGCTCCACTCCGGAACCGGCCTGCTGTCGTTTTTGAATGGAGGTTAGCCCTGCGGCGCTTGCATGGCGGCCCGCGCCGCTTCTTGGAGGGGTCGCCATGACACTTTGCCCGTGGGGCCACGCGGCAGGCTCTCCACAAACTGGTAATCACGCGGCACCTTATAGGTCGCCATCTGGGTGCGGCCCCACGCTTCAATTTCCGCACCCGTTGCGGTCTGGCCGGGCTTCAGCACGATCAGGGCGCGGGCATGTTCCCCCGTGCGCTCGTCGGGCACCGAGATCACGCAGGCCTCCTGTACAGCAGGATGGGCGTGCAGGGCGTTCTCCACTTCGGCAGGCCAGACTTTCATGCCCGACACGTTCACCATGCGCTTCAGGCGGTCTGTGAAAAAGAAGTAGCCCTCGTTGTCCATATAGCCGAGGTCGCCGCTGCGGAAAAACCGCTGGCCGTCTATTTCCGTAAAGGCTTCGGCCGTGGCTTCGGGGCGGTTCCAGTAGCCCTGCATCACCTGGGCGCCGCGCATCACGATTTCCCCCACGCTGCCGACTGGAAGTTCGGCACCCGTGTCGAGGTCGATCACGCGGGCATCCACGCCGAAGAGCGGCACGCCCAGGCACTGCAATTTGGGCCTAATCTTGGGGTTGCTGTGGCTCTGGGCCATCGTTTCCGACAGGCCGTAGCCTTCCAAGAAGGTGATTCCAGTCAGGTCCTGCAGGCGCTGACCAATCGCCGCAGGAAGACTCGCGCCCCCGCCAGTCATATTGCGAAGACTGTTGAGGTCGGCGGCATTGAAGTGGGGTGAGGCCATCATGTCAATGACCATCGTGGCGGTGTTGGTCCAGAGGGTCACACCCCGGTCTCTGATCAGGGTGCGGGCCGCGTCGCGGTCCCAGCGGGCCATCGCCACCACAGTTGCGCCGCCGTTAAATGGGGCCAGCAGACTGTTGATAAATCCCGTGACATGAAAGTACGGGAGGGACGCCAAAAACACGTCTTCGACATTGCCGTCAATCCACACGCCCGCGCCGAAGACATTGGCCTGCACGCTGCCGTGCGTGTGCATACAGCCTTTGGGAAGGCCCGTGGTGCCGCTGGTGTAGGGCATCACGCTGAGGTCGTCCGGGCCGACTTCGGCCGCTGGGGCGGGGGCAGACATCAGCGCCGTTTCCAGGGTGACGTCGCCCGGCTGCAACTCAGGATTCACGTCCAGGCCGTCGGGCAGAGGCACACCGGCCCGCTCTGCCTGGGTGCCCTTCATGATGTTGGCACACACGGCGTGGGCCAATCCCCCCTGTTTGGCCTTCTCGTACAGCTCCGCACCCACGACACCTACCCGGATGCCCGCATCCTGCAAAAAGAAACCGAATTCTCGGGCCTGAAGCATGGGTGCAAGCGGCACGACGACGGCGCCCAGATGCCAGACCGCGTGTGCGGCAATGGCCCAGGCTGGACTATTTTGCATCCAAAGCGCCACACGGTCACCCTTCGTCACGCCCTGTGCCGCCAAATGTCCGGCCAACCGCTGGGCCGATTCGTTGACTTCACGGTAAGGCACTTCACGTCCATAAAACCAGATGGCTGTCTTGTGGGGGTAGCGCTCGGCAGCAACGCGCAGATTGTGCATCAACCCGACCTGCGGCAAAGTCAGGCTGCGCGGCTTGTGGGGTGGCCAATAACGGGTCGGGGTCGGATTCTCAGTGGGAGAGCTCAGGTGGGCATCTTGGGTCATGAATGAACCTCCGAAAAAGTGGAGAGGCAGAGACAATACGGAACAGCAGGAGGGAGGAACGCTTGGACTGATTGTGTTTTGCCCAGTCTAGCGCGGTATGTATCTTTTGTCGTGCCACTCGCCTTTGCACCCGCCAGATCAGAAGGAATCCTCACGCGGCGTGGGGTTGCTCGACACGTCACGAGCAACCTAAGAGAATAAGAAAAACGCCGTAGAGGACAGTGGATCTTTGAGAATTTATCGGCTGAACTTGATGAGGGTCATCGTAAATTTGCTCTCAGGCACTGTGGTTCTGACCGTGCCCACACCTTTGGCATACCAGGTGGTGCTTTTGCTGGTGCGGTTCATGGCCTTGCTCAGGGCAGCGGCGTCCATTCCTTCGGGCAGTTTGGTTCCGCTGGGCGGCTGCATTCTGGTGGCCGTGGCACTCTCGACGCGCAAGGTATTGAAGGTTCCCGCAGGCGTAGTGATGCGCTCGGCGGCAGCAATACGGCTCTGGGTCGTGGTGGTGATGGTCATGCCCGCCATGCCCGAAATCTTGCCCGTGGAAGTCCAGCTGTAGCCCAATTTCCACGCGCTCGACGGCGGCAGAAATCCAAGATCGAAGCTGGCTGCCGCCTTGCCTGTGGGGAGGCTGGCAGTCATTCCTTTGGCTGTGCAATTCCAGACCACGGTCGTGGGTTTGCCGTCTATGGTGGAGGTGACCTGAATGCTGCTGCCCTTGACGACCGCCTTGTTGACGATGGTCGATGTTCCCGCTGGACTGACCATCTGATAGGTCGCCGTGCCGTTGGCCAGGTAGGATTGCGTATCGCAGGCGGCAGCGCCAGCCAAACCGGGCAAGTTCAACATCCCCAGCCAGAATGTAAGGCTTCGGAAGCGGGCCAACCCAGCCACGTGGGGGAATGTCATGCCCCAGCTTAAACGGCCCGCGCCTGGTTTGAGGTGCGGCGGACCATGGGGATGAATAGCCCTCTTTGCCTCAGCCTTGCGGCGTGGCCAGCGTTTTGCCGACGCCCAGGCCATGACGGTACACCAGCTCCCCGCCCAGAAATCCACCACCCAATGCCAACGCCAGCGCTGTGGCAGACAGCACTTTCCCGAGGCCTCTGCGTCCTTTGCGGCGCGCCAACACCGACGCGGCATTCAGCAAAAAGGCCGTCTCGTTCAGCGCCCCGTGAATCAGTCCGGTGCGCCGGGCCTCGCCACGGGTGTTGGCCCAATCTGTCCAACCGGCGGCGATGGCCCCCACTGCGCCCACAGTACCCAGCAGCAGGGCGAGGTCAGCGGCGTGTTCGGTTTCGGCAGACTTGGGGCCCGGATAGAAATCCAGGATGCCTGCCACCAACCAGCCGCCCAACGGCAGATGCACCAGAATCGGGTGGAGAGGATGGCCCAATGGCTGGCCGTGGAGGGTGGCGATCAGCGCGGGCGGCAGGTGGCTTTCGGCGGCTTTCAGCTGACGTTGAAGCGCGTCGGCTACAGCTTCCAGCGTGTCGTGCTGGCTGAGGGCGTCCTCGATTCGTTCATTGATCTGAGAGTCGCGATTGAGAAAATCGTGTTGGGCAAAAGCTTGAGCCGTCATAGCGCCTCCTGTAGGTTGGTTCAGCCTCACCCTACGCGCCCCGCATTTTCCGCGCTACAAAGAGGGCTTGTACCTGACTTCATACCCGGACCGGAAGCGCCTGCTTATTTCCGCGTGATCACGTACACGTCTACTTTTTTGGTGTCGCGCAGCACAGTTTTGATGATGTCTCCGTACAGAAATTCGGCAAGGCGGCTGCGGCTGGTTTCGCCCATCACAACCTGGGTGGCGTGAACCGATTCCACGTAGCGGATCAGGGTCTGGGCCACGCTTCCCGCTGGAGTCAGCACCTCGAATTGGCCGCCCAGTGCGTGCGTAATGGCGCGGAAGGTATCCAGCAATTGCGACTGCGGACGGCTGAGGCGAGTGGAGCGCACGCTGACCACATGTAGACCGGCGTGCAGGCGGGCCGCCAACTGCCCACCCCGCCGAATCAGGCGGGCGGCGGCTTCTTCGGCCGCCACGGCCACCACCACGATTTCCTGCACGCCCGGTTGCCCGTCCGGAGCGCCCAACTCCACCACGTTCGCCACCTGCCGCAGCGCGATTTCACGCAGAGCCGTCAGGTTCGGGCCAGTAAAGAAATTACCCAGGGCCTGATCAATTTTTTCCGGCCCGTACACCTTTCCGGCCTTCAGGCGGGCACGGAGATCGTCGGGGGTCAGGTCGATCAGCACCAGTTCGTCGGCCCCGCTGAGCACATGATCGGGCACGCGCTCCCGCACCCGCACCCCGGTCAGGCGGGCCACCGTGTCGTTCAGGCTCTCCAGGTGCTGCACGTTCATGGTCGAGAGCACATGAATTCCGACGTCCAGCAGCGTGTTCACGTCCTGCCAGCGTTTGTCACGGGTACTGCCGGGGGCGTTGGTGTGGGCCAGTTCGTCGACCAACACCACCAAGGGGCGGCGGGCCAGCAGGCCATCTACATCCAACTCGGTCAGGATCACAGAGCCGCGCACGACTTCCCGGTGGGGAAAAACAGGCAATCCTTCTGCCGCCGCAATGGTTCCGGCCCGGCCATGTGTTTCCAGCACGCCGATCAGGGCGTCTTCACCGCGCTCCAGCCGCTCGCGCAACTCATTCAGTGCCTGGTAGGTTTTGCCCACGCCTGCCGCCATGCCCACAAAAATCTTGTGAATCCCACGCCCCGGAGCCAGAGGGTCAGCCTGATCGGGGCGATTGAGGCTCAGGCGTTCGGGCGTGCGCTCCCCCGTCATCTGAACCTATTGTCCGGCGTCCAGAGCGAGATTGAGCCGCAAGACATTCACGCCCGGTTGCCCCAATCCCAGCACGCCATTTTGGGTATTGGCGGCGATGAGTTCGCGCTGCGGCCCACCATCAGGCCCGCGATGAACACGGTCAGGATCACGAACACCAGCATGTTGATCAGCCCCACACCGATGCCGCCGTATACATCGTTCAGGAACATGCCGAGTTGGGGAATCAGA
>JAQBPF010000309.1 GCA_028287665.1 Deinococcus sp.
GTCTGTACTTCCAGTTCGTCAGTAAGCGTTTTCCCATAAATCCGGGACCCGTCACTCCGCCGAAGGCCCCGACGCTAACGTGCAGCTGTTGCAGACCTAGCACGACGCGCTGCCAGACATGCACGGCACGGTGACAAAGACGGTGACAGACGGGGACGGCCTTGCCCCTGCGCATCACCTGAACCGGCACACATATCGGCCCGCTGACCGCCCCGGGCAGGATGATCCCTGCGACAGGAAAAACCAGCCGAGTGGAGTCGATCACCTGGGTCACATTACGAAACCGGAAGATCGTGCGCATCTTCCCTCACGTGGACGTAGTGGGCGTGCTGCAACAACCGGGTCTGCTGCTGGCGGCGGACGGCGCTGCGAACTGAGACGGACGGTGTGGTGAAGTTGAGCACACCAGGGTAGGGGAAGCGCCGCCGGGCTGAGCATTTGGGACTGGGCGGGCACCGAGCAGTCCACCCTCAGAACTGACCATGGCCTGTGCAGGTGACGTTTCCGACCCTCAAAACCCTGGCCGGTGTCAGTCTGTGACGCCGACACGTCCCAGAGCTGGGGATCCAGGTCATCAATGTGGTCGATCTGATGATCCTATAGCCCGAGCGGGAGCATCCACATGGCCTGTCTGCCGCGGAGTTCGATCAGCTTTTCACGGCCATTACGCCCGTCATTTTTGCCTATCACGGTTACATTCACCCCTGACCTATTGCCGCGCTGGGCAGGCGCCATTGCATGTGTGCAGCGAGCAGGAAGAAGGCACGACGCCGCTCGATACGGTGGTGCTCAACGATCTCGACCGCTTTCAGCTGGCACTTGACGCTTGACGCGATTGACCGCGTCCCCCGCCCCAGAGGCGAAGCTGGTGAGAGGATCAGACCATTGCGGTCGGCCAAGCTGACCCAGCACCGTGCCCATTGAAGGCCACTGGCGAAGATCTACTGGAAATCCGGGCCTGGCGCTGGAGGCGCGAGGGGTAGAAAAAGAGGGCCGTGGGGCGCGGACCCAATTGCCGCGCCCAGAGCTCAGCTGTCGAGGGCCTGACTGGCCAGCGTCCGGAACCGCAGCAGTTCCTTGCTGTTGGGATCCACTTTCAGAGCGCGTTGGGTCCACATCAGCGTCTTGTTGTGTTGCCCAGCCTGCGTCCAGGCTTCAAACGCTTCCTGGCGGTAGACGTAATACTGGGTGGGCACCCCCAGCTGAACCGCGCGGTCAAAATTGGTGGTGGCAGCCTGAATATTACCCAACCTCAAATTGGCCTTGCCCAGTCCCCACCAGACGAAGGGGTCCGAGGGCCGCGCTTTGACGGCCTGCTCTCCGTCCGCTTTGGCATGTCTCCAGTTCGATGCGGCGCTCCAATCTGTGCCCAGTACTTCCCGCACCAGGGCCTCTTTGCTGCTCGGATAGGTCACCAGATATTCGCCGTTGTAGTAGCGCCACAGTTCGTTGAATTCGCTGGTGGTCAGGCTCAGGCTGGGGCCGCGAAGAGGATCGCTGATCAAAAACCGCCCGGCACTGTATCCGTAGACGGTGCGGAAATGGGCCACGTTGCTTCCCGGCTGGAGCCGCTGCTGCACCACCACCGGCAGGCCACGCGACACCAGTTCGCGCACCAGATCAGCGTCTCCTGCGTAGCGGATCACGCTTTGCAGACCAAAGCGGCCCAGATACGCCGCCAGTTCCAAGCTGGTCACCTGAGGATCATTGGGGCCATCTTTCATGGCCGCCGCTGCCTGTGCCTGGGTGACCTGAGTCCCGTAATAGCCCAGCAGGGTCAGGGCGGTCACGGGGGCGCAGTTGTTCAGCGCTTGATATTCATGCCGAATATTATCGAGAGTCTGGCTGGCGGGAAGCGCGTTGCTGAACGCCCCAAGCACACAGAGAGCCAGCGGAATCCAAGCAGGAAAGCCCATATCTTATCCTGCCCAGCTTGCGGTCCCACCGCTAGGAGCGCCCCGTTGGGGATCTCTTGAGACACCTTGCTCATCCTGGTGCCTGCCACTGACCGGCTGCCTGCGCGGGGCGGAGTTCATGCCCATCATCCTCGAATCATGCCCTCTTTGGCACACTCACCCCATGAAACGAATTCTTCTTCCACTGTCCGTCGCCGCTCTCGCTTTCGGTGCTTTTCCCACTGCTCAGGCAGCGGCAGCTGAGGTCCTGGAGGCCCGGCCCACTTCACTGATGAAAGTGCTCAGTGACGAGGGTTACAAGCCCGAACTCCGGCCCGGCGATGACAAAACCCAGCCCTCGATTGTCCTGAAAGCCAGCGGTGAACCGCTCTACCTCTACTTCAGCGGCTGCAAGGAGGGCCTGTGCCGCCGCGTCACCGCCAGCAGCGGCTTCGAATTCCCCAACGACAAGAGTCATCTTGCCAAGACCCTGGCAGATTGGAATGCCGAGTGGTACAGCCAGGCCTACGAGGACAAAGATGGGGTGTACCTCGACGCGTCCTATCTGCTGACAGGCGGCTACACCAAGGTCAACTTTGTGGAATGGCTGGGCACGTACCTCGATGATCTGGACGAGTTCGGGGACCGCCTCTACTGAGACGACGTCCAGCTCACGGCGATGACCAAAGATCCCGCCCCGGCATCATGCTTCAATCATTCCTGCCCGGCTAACGTGCCTCCATGGACGCCCTGATCGAACTGACCTTCCGCGCTCTGGCCGCTGTGCTGCTGAACCGTTTTGGATTGGGTCTGCTGTTGGTCCTGCTGGCGCTGTACGCTGCGGGAAGTGGCTGGCCCGCCTGGCTGGCTGGACTGTCTGCGGCGCTGGGCCTACTGGTCTGGGCGGCGGGAATCTGGCAGCTCTGGCAGGAAAGGCGACCTTCTGGCCTGGACCGCCACAGACCTTGAGGAGAGCCGCCCTGAAGACTGCGGCACCCCGCCCAACCCGCATCATCCTGCAATCACGCTTTCCCCGGCACACTGGGCCCATGAAACGCCTCCTCTGGCTCCCCCTGGCTCTGGCGGCCCTGAATCCGGGTGCACAGGCCGCTGCACCCGCCGGAATCCTCGCCTATCTGCGGGGGGGTGCCGCCTGGATTCAGGAGAAACCCGGCCAGCCTGCCCGCCTACTTCCCCAGTCGCAGGGCGCGGTCTTGCTGGACATTTCGCCCACGTCCGGGTCAGTGGCCTTTATGACTGGCCCGGCAGGGACAAGCGTCCATGCCGATCAGGTTCCGGCCCGTCAGCCATTCCTGAGCAAGGTGCCTTACACCAGCAGCCGCCCCCTGAGCGCCATCGTTCCGGACCCCACCTTGCGTGCCGTGCGGGCACGCTGGCTGAGGTGGGAGGGCGACGGGCGGAATCTGATCGCAGGAACAGACGAGGGCACCGTGGGCTGGAATCTGGTCAAGCGTCAGAGTTTTATTCCCAACCAGACGCCTTTTTATCAGACCACCTCTCTGGCCGGCGAGGTCACGGCCACCCTGGGCAGTGTCCAGTCGCCGGACGAACCGGGCGTGCTGCTGTACGGCCCCGGTGCCCGCCCCGGAACAGAAGTCTTTAGCCGCCGCCTGCCGCAGAACCTGATGAGAGCCCTCCAGGCCCAGAAACAGCCCGCCATTCAGCGCTTCCTGAAAGAACTCAGCCCCCAGGCCCAGGCCGACGACGTGAGCTGGAGTGTCACGCTGCCGCAGGTCACCCAAGACGGCAGGCGGGTGTACTTTGCCTCCAATGGTGGCTGGGGCATCGGCAGCGGCGGCACGACCACGGCAGCCATTTTTGAGGTCGATGTCGAGACCGTGCAACTGAGTGCGCTGGGCTGGATGGGCAGGTTTTCCGGCAGTGGCCTGGACCTGCTGCCTTCCCCACATGGGCGGCTCCTGCTGATCTTGGAGACCCGGCACATCAGCAATCTGGAAACCC
>JAQBPF010000107.1 GCA_028287665.1 Deinococcus sp.
ACCATGATGGGCGTCTATGCACGTGGCAAAGCCGGAATGGTGGCCAGTCTGCTGCACCTTGAGCGGCGTGAAGAAGCTGCCTTGCAGAGCGCGGCCCTCACCCAACTGGAGCGGGTGGGCCTGCGGGACCGGGCTTTTGATCAGGCCGGACATCTGGCCTTGGGTCAGCAGCGGCTCCTTGAGATTGCCCGCGCCCTGACCGCCGACCCTGCCTTCTTGCTGCTGGATGAACCTGCTGCTGGGCTGCGCTACGGCGAAAAAGTGGAGCTGTCGGCCCTGCTGAAGCGCCTGCGGTCTGAAGGCGTGACGATTTTGATCGTGGAGCACGATATGGATCTGGTGATGAATCTGGTCGACCGTCTGGTGGTCATGAACGGGGGGCAGGAATTGGCGCAGGGGAACCCGCAGCAGGTCCGCGACAATCCTGCGGTGCGCGAGGCTTACCTGGGCGTGGACCTGGAAGAAGGAGCCGCATGAGTGTCCCAGCAACCGCCGTGCCGCTGCTGAAGGTGCAGGATCTACATGTCAGCTATGGGCGCGTGGAGGCCGTCAGTGGCGTCAGCCTCAGCGTGGGTGCGGGCCAGATCGTATCGGTCATCGGGGCCAACGGCGCGGGCAAAAGCACGCTGCTGGGCGCACTGATGGGGGCACTGCCCTCCAAAGGCCGGGTGGAATATGCGGGCCGCCCACTGGCCCATACGCCGCTGGAATCGCGGGTGGCCGCTGGCATGACGCTGGTTCCCGAACGCCGTGAACTGTTCGGCTCGATGACGGTGGAAGACAATTTGCGGCTGGGTGCCTATACGCGCAGGCGGGAAGGGGCGGGGGATCTGGGCGGGGTCTTCACACGTTTTCCGAGGCTGGAAGAACGCCGCAAACAACTGGCCGGAACCCTGTCGGGCGGCGAGCAGCAGATGCTGGCGATTGGCCGCGCCCTGATGGCCCGTCCCAAACTGTTGCTGCTGGATGAACCCAGCCTCGGCCTCGCCCCGCTGATCGTGCGCGAGATTTTGCGAATCGTGGCGGAGCTGCGTGATGCGGGAGTCACGGTCCTGCTGGTCGAACAGAATGCCCGTGCTGCTCTGGCGATCAGCGATTTTGGCTATGTGCTGGAGGGTGGGCAGGTGCGGCTGAGCGGCCCCGCTGCCGAGCTTGCCCATGATCCGGCAGTGGTTGCCAGCTATCTGGGGGCCGCCAAATGAGCGAGGGCGTGAGCTGGTCATCGGCCCTGCAAGCCGCGCTGGGCAGCCTGGAAGAGGGCGGGCGGGTCAGCCTCGCTTCCGGTGATCTGGCGGGCCATGCCCACGATGAAGGCGTGCCGTTTACCTCCGTGCCCGGCGCGGTGGTCTTTGCCCATTCCGAGGACGACATTCTCGCCACGTTGGCGGTGGCACGCCAGTACAGCGTTCCAGTCACACCCTGGGGGGCGGGGACCAGTCTGGAAGGCGCGGTCTTGCCTGCCTCCGGTGGCATCAGTCTGGATCTGGGGGCGCTGGACAGCATGGCTGACCTTGATCCTGTGGGGTTTACGGTGCGCGTCGGGCCAGGCGTACGCCGGGTGGCGCTCAACCGCCGCCTTCGTCCACACGGTCTGTTTTTCCCGGTTGACCCCGGTGCAGACGCGACGCTGGGCGGAATGGCGGCCACCAATGCCAGCGGCACCACCACCGTCCGCTACGGCGGCATGCGTGAAAATGTGATGGCCCTGCGGGTGGCCCTGATGGATGGCCGCGTGCTGAAGTTGGGCAGTCTGGCCCGCAAAAGCAGTAGCGGCTACGCTCTCAAACAGCTGCTGATCGGCTCTGAGGGGACGCTGGGGGTGTTGACCTCGCTGACGCTGCGGCTGCATCCTCTGCCGCCTGCCACCGTCAGCACCCAGCTCGCCTTTCCTGATGTGGCCGCTGCCGTGTCGGCCAGCGTGGTGTTGCGCGGCCTGGGGCTGGTTCCCGAACGGCTGGAATTCGTGGACGCCGATACGGTGGCCGCCGTGAACCGTCACCGCGCCCGCCATGATCCCGAACTTCCGACCCTGTGGGTCGAACTGGCTGGACGGGACGCCGCCGACGCCGAAGCGGGGCTGGCCCTGCTCCGCGAAGTGGCCGCAGAGACCGGCGGGCAGGTGGTGGGAGAGGCCCGCACGCCCGAAGCCCAGAGCGATCTGTGGGCCGCGCGGCACGGGGTGTATGACGCTCTCCGGGCCGCCTGGCCAGGGCACGCCACCCGGATTGGCGACATTTGCGTGCCCCTCTCGGCTCTTTCCGAAACCGCCAGCTTTATGGCCCAGACCCTTGCCCGGTACGCCCTGACGGCTCCCCTGGTGGGCCACATCGGAGACGGCAACCTGCATCTGCTGATGCACGCGCCGCCCGGTGACGCCGCCGCCTGGGAGCGCATAGACCACGCCCTCCACGCCATTGCCCTGCACGCCCTGTCGGTGGGGGGCACCTGCACGGGCGAACACGGAATCGGCCTCCGCAAGCGCGTGTACATGAGGGAAGAACACGGCGAGGCACTCAACCTGATGAGAGACATCAAAACCCTGTTTGACCCGCAGAATCTGCTGAATCCGGGGAAGGTGGTGGGGGAGATAGATTGATCTGGCCCCCTGTTCGTCCCGCTTCCCCCTCTTCATGCGCCGAGGTTTTTCATGTTTCAACCCCAGCTAGAAGCTCTGCCCCTCTCCGAACTCCGCGCACTGCAACTCTCCCGCCTGCAAGCGATGGTGGCGCGGCAGTGGGAACACGTGCCTGCCTACCGCGCCAAGTTCGAGGCAGCGGGCGTGGTCCCGAATGACCTCAACACGCTTGATGATCTGGCCCGCTTTCCCCTCACCCGCAAGGCAGACCTGCGCGACAATTATCCGCTGGGCCTGGTGGCCGCGCCGCGCTCCGGCCTGCGCCGCATTCATGCCAGCAGCGGCACTACGGGCCGGGCCACCATCGTGGCCTACGACGACAACGACCTCAGCGTGTTTGCAGACGTGGTGGCCCGCAGCCTCTATGCGGGTGGCGCCCGCCCCGGCATGACTTTTCACAATGCATACGGCTACGGCCTGTTTACGGGCGGGTTAGGCACGCACGCGGGGGCCGAGCGCCTGGGCCTGTGTACCGTGCCTGTATCGGGCGGCGGCACCGAGCGGCAGGTGCAATTGATTCTGGACCTTCAGCCCGAAGTCATTGCCTGTACACCCAGTTACGCCCTGGTGCTGGCCGACGAATTCGCACGGCGGGGAATTGGCCCACAGGACATCTCCCTGCAATATGCCGTGCTGGGCGCAGAACCCTGGGCAGAAAAAACGCGGGCAGAGGTCCAGACGCGTCTGGGCGTGCGGGCCACCAACATTTACGGCCTCTCGGAAATCATCGGCCCCGGTGTCAGCAATGAAGACGCTGCCGAGCAGAGCGGCAGTTATCTGTGGGAAGACCATTTTTACCCCGAAATCGTGAACCCCGATACGGGCGAAGTCTTGCCAGACGGCGAATACGGCGTGCTGGTGCTGAGCAGCATCTCACGCACCGCCCTGCCGATTTTGCGCTACTGGACGGGGGATATCACGCGGCTGCTGCCCGGGGCCAACACCACCGGGCGCACGATGCGCCGCATGGACCTGATCCGGGGCCGCAGCGACGACCTGATCATCCTGCGCGGCGTAAACGTGTACCCCACCCAGTTGGAAGCCGTGCTGCTGGGCATGGGCCAGGTCAGTCCGCACTACCACATCACCCTGACGCGCACGGGCACCCGCGACGACCTGCGCCTGCAACTGGAAACGTCCGATCAGGGAGCAGCGCTGCGAGACGAAATCGCCCGCCTGATCAAAGCGCAGGTGGGCGTGACGGTGGACTGCGTGCTGTGCCCGCCCGGAACCCTGCCCCGCAGTGAAGGCGGCAAGCTGAAACGCGTGACCGATCTGCGCGGTGAGCGGTAGACGTCGGCCTGTACGGCGCTGGGGTGAGCAGCCATGTTGCGCTGCTCACCCCAGGTTGTCTGGAACGGGGTTGTCTCAGCGTTTGTTCAGCAGGAGGGTCGTCAGGTCTGCCGTGGTTTTCATCGACACCAACGGCCCCGTCCACGGGCTGTATTCCTCCAGGTTGTACACCACGCTCTGGGTTTTCAGCCGCTGCCCCACCGCCGACTGCATGAAGGCGCGCGCCACTTCTTCCGATCCACTCGGCGCAAAGACCACCACCAGCGTCTTCTTGTCCAGGCCCAGCAGCACTTCGTCGGAAATGACCTGCCCGATGCCCAGGACCGATGAACTTTCTGGCCTGTAAGCGTCTTTGAAGCCCAGGGCCCGCAGATCGTCAATCAGGCGGATGCCCGTGTAGACGTAATTGGTTCCGCCGCTAAAGGGAGACAGCACCAGCACTTTGGGGTAGGTCTTAAACACGCCAGCCTTCAGCAGTTTGCGGGCACTTTCGCGGCGCTGGTCAGACAGCTGCTTGATGACCTGCTCGGCGCGTTCCTGCCGTCCAAACAGCCGGGCCACATCACGCAGACCTTTGGTCCAGAAGCCCGCCGCATCCTCGCGGTAGCCCAGTGTGGGCGCAATCTTGCTGAGGTTGGCGTAGTTCTGGTTGCCTCCCCAGGTCAGCCGCAGAATCAGGTCTGGTTTGAGTGCCAGCAGGGTTTCCAGATTTGGAGCGGTCCAGCTGCCCACAAATTTGGGACTGTTGAGCGGGCCACGGGCCAGGAAGCCCGTCTTGAGTACCTCAGGCTTGACCGTGCCATTGGCGGTCAGGTCGCCCGGCTGAATGCGGGGACCACCGATCCCCACCACGCGGTCACCCAGGCCAAGCGCATAGATCCAGCCCAGGCTTTCCTCGTCCAGCACCACAATCCGCTTGGGATCGCGGGGCACTTGGGTGGTGCCCTCGTCGTGTTTGATGGTGAGAGTCTGTGCGGCGGACCGGGGCGCAGCCGTCGTTTGGGCGCTGCTGGCCGAGGCCAACACAAGACCAGCGGTCAACACGTAGCTCGAAATGAATTTCATGATAGGACTCCTGAGGGCAGTGGCTGGCCAGCACTACGGGGCAGCTGAGGGACAAAAAGGCTTGGAAACGGGGGACGGTGCCGGAAGCTGGCCCACTCCCAGGGCGGGAAACAGCTTTGATTTTTTATTCTGATCAACTTAGTCGGATTAAATCAGAATGTGCCTGTGGGCGCAAGTTGCTTTTAGCCTTGACAGATGGCCCCGCAGCCCATACCTTGAATCCTGAATTCTGACTAGATTAGTCGGATTAATCCGGTCAAGCAGAGGTCTGTATGCGTTTCATTCCATTGTTGTTCTCGCCTCGGGCCAGCGTGTGCCGCAGCGGCCGAGTCGCGCTTCACGCTTCTCGAAGTGTGGGAGAGGTCTTATGACAGTCGCTTCCGCGCCATCCACCCTCGCCCTGTGTTCAGACGGCACCGGGGAAACGGGCGGCACGCCACACGGCACCGCGCACCGTTGGGACGTCTGTTTTGCGCTGGAGATCACGCCGCGCCGGTGGGAAGCCATGCGCGATCCTTCGACCTGGAGCCCGCAGCGGCGCGAAGTATTTGGACGGCTGGGCGAGCAGGTGCAGGCCACCGGATTGGGCTATGGCCTGCTGATGTTTGCCCCGCAAGACCAACCTCTGGCGGGCGATTTGTTCCGCGTGCGTCTCTATTCCCGTGCGGCAGGGGCTTTTGCCGAGTACCAGCGCCGCGACTACCAGTTGGACGACCCCGGACTGTGGCGCTTGATGGAAGCGGCGATCTTGGGAACAGGGACCGCTGCTATGGAAGACGGGCAGACCCCCACACCGGCGGGCCGCGACTGGCACGTCTGCACACATGGACGGGTAGATGCGGCCTGCGGCAAGTTCGGCATTCCGCTTCAGGCAGCCTTGGCCGAACAAGCGGGAAACGGTGAGCGCGTCTGGCGCACCTCGCACTTTGGCGGCCACCGATTTTCTCCCACGGTGCAGGAATTGCCTGCGGGCCGAACCTGGGCGCACATGACCCCTGCACTTGTCACTCAGTTGATGGCCCGCACAGGCGATCATCTGCCCCTGGCTGCCCGCTTGCGGGGCAGTTCGGCCTTTGACCGCTGGGCCCAGGTCGCCGAGGCCCACGCCTTGGCCCGCTTGGGCTGGTGGTGGCTGGACGCCCCCAAACTCCTGACCACTGTGCAGCTTCAGCAAGACGCCGCTGGAGATCAGGCCACTGTGAAGCTGGAATTTGTGCAACCAGACGGCACGCCCGGCCAGCTCACTGCCCATATCCGGGTCACGCATACCCTTGAAGTCCGTGGCAGCAGTCATAAACCTGCCACCAATCCTGCGCCCCAGTACGCCGTGACCTTTGAGGAGCAGCTGGCATGACGGCCCTGCCCTTCGCGCCCCATGCTTCGCCGCCCCGCGCCGCGCCGCTGCTGATCTGGTATCTGCTGGCGGCCCTGTTGCTGGCGGGTGCAGTCACGGCTTCATTGGCGTATGGGGCGCTGAATCTGAACCCCGGCAAGGCGCTGGGCCTGCTGCTGCGTCCCGACGATTCCAGCGAGAGCCTGGTGGTCTGGACCCTGCGGTTTCCGCGCACCGTGGCCTCGATGCTGGCGGGCGCGGGACTGGCGGTCAGTGGAGCGCTGCTTCAGGGTGTGACCCGCAATCCGCTGGCCGATCCCGGCATCCTGGGCGTCGAGGCGGGTGCGGCACTGGCCATGCTGATCGGTATTGTTTTTCTGCCCCATCTGGGCGTCTGGGGTGTGCCTCTGGCCTTTGCAGGTGGACTGGCCGCAGCGGGCCTGACCCTGACCTTTGCCTCGCGTGTGGGTCTGACTCCGGTGCGGTTGGCTCTGTCGGGTGTGGCGGTGGCGGCGCTGTGCAGCGCGGCCACGCGGGCGATTCAGCTCCTTTTTGAAGAACGCACCCAGGGCGCCTTGTTTGCCCTGTCAGGCAGTGTGGCAGGCCGAACCTGGGAGCAGGTGGGGCAGGCTGCACCGTGGCTGGTCGCCGGACTGTTGCTGGCCCTGATCAGCGCCCGGCGCGTCAATGTGCTGGCCCTGGGCGAAGACGTTGCCCGTGGCCTGGGCGTCAACACCCGCCGCGACCTGCTGCTGATCAGTGTGCTGGGCGTCCTGCTGGCCGCCAGTGCTGTGGCGTTGGTTGGCCCTATCGGCTACGTGGGGTTGATCGTGCCGCACCTCACCCGCACGCTGCTGGGCACCGATCACCGCCTGACCTTGCCCCTCACGGCGCTGCTGGGCGCGGCGCTGCTGGTGCTGGCCGACATCGCCGCCCGCCTGGTCGACAAACCTGCTGAAACCCCGGTCGGCCTGTTGATCGCCGCCCTCGGCACGCCGTTCT
>JAQBPF010000322.1 GCA_028287665.1 Deinococcus sp.
GCCTTGAGCTCTCGGAGTGGACATCCCTTTGTATTCAGGAGCATCACATGGAAAACGGGGTAGCTTCAGTTGAACATCTTCCGGCTGAGTTAATGGATATCTGTGAGTTCGAAATGTTGAACGAGTCTGTCCGGTTAGCTGGCTTTCTCCGGCAAGCTCATGGCTGGTATGAGTTCACGTTTTCAAATCCGAAGATGACTGTGGAATACGCAGGGGAACGCAGGGTCGTCCTGCCCTAAAGAGCATGATGCTGTCAGACATTTCCGCTTAAGCATGCGCCGTTGATAATCGGGCTTATGAGCGCCTCCACCTCAGCGCATGCCAAAGAAGAAAGGCGACCCTCTCGGATCGCCTTTGATTTCTCTAAGTTAGCGCAAGATGCAGACACCGTCAAGGTTATGCATTGAAATCCGGACAAAAATCTGCATATTCAGGAGATGACGCCCTCAGCAATACTGCCAGTCGGTAGTCTGAGCGATTTCGTGCAACCGTACCGCACGTTGTTCCGAGATGAACGCCTCTTCACCGCGTTTCAGGCGGCGCTGAGCGGCATCCTGGCGAGCGGCACGACACGTGTGGCACAGATGGCCCGCGTCGCCCCCGGTACGGGGGCGTGCCCGCAGGCGGAACGCCGACTGAGACGACTGGTGCACCATGAGCATCGGCGGAGTAACCTCAGCGCCGACACTCTGCTTAACCAAATTCAAGCGCAGGGCAGGGCGCGGTTGGCTGGCTGTGACGAGGTCGTCGTCATCTTGGACGGCTCTGACCTCCGCAAGCCGCACAGCCAGACCCTGGAATATCTGGATAAGGTGCGGGATCTGAAGGGCCAGCCGGTCGCCGGCTACCGCACGCTCAACGCCATTGGCCTGACCCCTGATGGACGCCAAACCCTGCTGTATCACACGCTCTACAGTGCTCTGGCACCAGGATTCACCAGCGAGAACACGGTGGTGCTCCAGTCGCTCGCACACATCACCCGCGCTTTACGGTCAGCGGGTGTGCTGCGGATCATCTTCGTGCTGGATCGCGGTTTCGACAATCTCCACGTCCTGCGCCGTCTACGGAGATTGCGTGTCGATTTCGTGATTCGTGCCTGTCATTTGAATCGCCAGACACGCCTGCGTCCAACGGGGAAGAGCGAACCGATGCACGGTGCGCTGCACCGTGCTCCTGTCAGTCAT
This sequence comes from Deinococcus sp., assembly GCA_028287665.1. Classification (GTDB taxonomy): domain Bacteria; phylum Deinococcota; class Deinococci; order Deinococcales; family Deinococcaceae; genus Deinococcus. Next base: position 1,185 of record JAQBPF010000322.1, read on the forward strand.
GTCTTTGAATTGGCCCGGCCAGTCAAGCAGGGCCAGCGGCTGATTTGGCGCCCTACACACACGGAACTGCGTGCCCAGCAGGTCTGGCTGGACGAGGGTCGGCTGCCCGTTCAGGCTGTGTGCTTGAGTTTTCCCACGCGTCCTCAAGGAGATGAAGAGGGCTGGGTGCTGCTCACCAGCCTGCCGGTGTCGCCCGGCGTGGACGCCGGGCAGGTGGTGCGCCTGTACTTACGCCGCTCGTCCATCGAAGATATTTTTGCGTGGACAAAGACGTCCCTGGGTTGGGAGGATGTGCGTATTCGTGACTTCCAGGCCCTGCGTACCCTCGTGGCGATGAGCTGGGTGGTCGCCTCCTATGTCTTCACGCTGGGTGAAACGCTGGACGCGCCAGAAATTCGAGTGCTCGCGCATCTGGGCGGCTATGTCCCTCATAAGAACCGCCCACCTGGCAAGAAGACCCTCCTCCTCGGCTTGCAGCGGCTGGCCGCTGCATACCTCACCACCCAGACCACCCGGAAATGGAACCAAGACGTCTCTAGAAATGTCGTGCTAGACCGCCTTTTAGGTGGGCGTTGAGTTTTGTCCGGTTCTCAAATGCAGATGGGTCGGAGAACCTGCGTGTGAGACAGGCTTTCTCACACCACTCTAGGTGATGAATCTTTGAAGGTATGCACCGAAATTGGGCCTGTCCAATTAACGCCAGCAGCCAGAGCCTCTGACCACAGCACGCTGAAAGCATGGGGGTCTGCCCTGTAGGAATCCTCTGCTCCCCTGAACAGGGCGAGGCGAGGCTGAGGTTCGGCTTGCCTACTGCGGCCAACAACAAAAAATCCGCCCTGCTCGGACGGTGATAAGGAAAATATAGCGCGGTATGCACAGCCTGTCAACTCATGCAGATGGGTCTAGAAAATCGCGTTCAGGACGGCCTTTGCCCTACGACTCAAATCAACACAGCTGAGCGACTATGCACAGGCCCTGGCACTCCGCCGAACTCCAAGACCAACCCATGACCTTGCCCACCTGAAATCAAAACAAAAAATCCGCCCTTCTCGGACGGTGATAGGGAAAATATAGCGCGGTATGCAGGGCCTGTCAACTCATGCAGAGGCATCCGAAAATGCCTGTTCAGCACGCTATCTACGACTTCAGTTGGAAGGTAGGCATCCGAATCCTATTCATTCTTGCTGGCCCACATTTGCCCCGTCCAAACCGCGCTACACTTTTCAGTCTATGGCCCGAAGCGTTCAGCGTAACGGCGGGCAACGGCGAATCTTCCCCTGACGCGGGACAGTATTCGACACCGAGAAGGAGCGTCCACAATGCATAAAGTAGCCGTAGTAGGCCGACCCAACGTCGGCAAGTCCAGCCTGTTTAATCGCCTGATCGGGCGGCGTGAAGCTGTCGTGGCCGATTTTCCCGGCGTAACGCGGGATGCCAAAGAAGGCCTGATGTTGTACCAGAACCACCGCATTACCCTAATTGATACGGGCGGCCTCTGGAGCGGCGACGAGTGGGAAGCCGCGATTCGTGAAAAGGCCGAATGGGCGATGGAGGGCGCACAGGCCGTCATTTTTGTGCTCGATCCCCGCGAGGGCCTGAGCGCTGCCGATTATGAAGTGGCCGATTGGCTGCGGAAACTGGGCAAGCCCGTGATTGCGATGGCCAACAAGATCGACAGCCCGAAGCATGAGGTGTATCTGGCCGAGTTGTGGGGCCTCGGCTTTGGCGAACCCATTGCCGTGAGCGCCGAACACGCACGCGGGCTGGACGACCTGATGGACAGGGTCATGACCCACCTGCCCGAAGACGATGAGGACGTGTCGGAAATCGCGCCCATCCGTATCAGCCTGATTGGGCGGCCCAACGTAGGCAAATCCAGCCTGCTGAACGCCATGACCCAGACCGAACGGGCGATTGTGGCCGACCAGCCCGGCACCACCCGCGACAGCCTGGACGTGGAATGGGACTACGGCGGTCAGCGATTCGTCCTGGTGGACACGGCGGGCATTCGCAAAAAGCCTGATACGGCCATCGAGGACTACGCGATTCAGCGGTCTCAGGCGGCCATTGCCCGCAGCGACCTGATCTGGCTGGTGGTGAACGCAGGCGACCTGGGCGACCACGAACTGAAACTGGCGAACCTGGCCTACGAGAGCGGCAAGCCCGTGATCGTGGTGGTCAACAAGTGGGACCTGATCCCCGATGAAGATCTGAAATTCACCGAAAAAGACCTGAGCCAGAAACTGCACCACATCAGCTACGCGCCGCGTGTGTACACCAGCGCCATCAACGAATACGGCATTCACGAGATGCTGGCCGAGGCCATGAAACTGCATGCCAAGTGGCAGTCGCGCATTCCGACCAGCGAACTGAACCGCTGGCTGGAAGTCTGGCAGATGCGCCAGAGCGTGCCCAACTTCCACGGCAAGAAGCTGAAGATGTACTTCATGACGCAGGTGGAAACCTCGCCGCCCACCTTCGCCATCTTCTGTAACCGCGCCGATTTCGTGACGCGCTCCTATGAAGGCTTCCTGCAAAACCGGATCCGCGAAGACCTGGATCTGGCGGGTATTCCGGTGCGCCTGAAGTGGAAGGAAAAGGGGCCGTACAAGCGGGAGAAGGGTGCAAACAACGACGACTGAAGCCAATTCGACGAAAAACGTGGACCTGGGGGCAACCTCAGTCCACGTTTTTTGTGGTCTGCAAGACTGCTTCTACTCCCTGCTCCAGCGTGAGGCGCGTCGTATCCACCACTTGCCAGCCGTGTTGCAGATAGGCCTCGACGTTCTGGCCCGCGTGCAGCATCCGAATCACCGGCTCCAGCGTCAGCGGGTCAAAGTGCTTATTCTGGCGCAGGCGGTTGCGCTCCAAAATCACGTCCAAATCGGCCCACAGCAGGATTTTGGTCGGCTGCTCAGCTAAACCAAAAGCGGAGGCGTCGGCTGGCCCCAGCACATCGTCAATGGTGACTGCAAACCCAGCCCGGCTATAAATCTCAGCCGTCTGGCCCGCGCTTTGCCGTGCCAGGTCAAACTGCCGCTGCGTTTCGGGCGTGAATTCGGGCACAGGATGGGCCATCCCGGACACGACCCATTCCCGCAAATCGTCTACGGGCAGGTGCAGGCCGAAGGGAAATTGCCCCATCAGCGCACGGCTCAGGCTACTTTTTCCAGTTCCGGGGACACCCGTGATGAGAAAGACGGGCATGTTTACTCGCTGCGATCTGGCCCGCCCTGCATGGCGACCCAATCTTCGTAGGCCAGCGC
>JAQBPF010000323.1 GCA_028287665.1 Deinococcus sp.
GCCCTTTTCCACCACGGCGCGCATGCTCCGCCGGGTGCTTGATCTGCTGCCGCCAGACCTGGCCCTCCCCGAATGGGTCATGCCCGCCCTCGCTCCCCTATTGCCCGAAACCCGCGCGGACCTGAGCGGGGACCGCCCCGACCCGCGCCTGGTTGAGGCGGCCCATTTCATGTCGGGCCTGGCGATTCAGGTTCAGGGCGCGGTGGTGAGCGTCTTTGAGGACCTGCACGAGGTCGATCTGGCGACCACGGAGATGGGCATGGCCATGCTGGCCAACCATTTTCCACTCGGCCAGCCGGGCGGGCTGCCGCACTTCGTCGGCACTTTCCGTGCCGAGGAGCTCGACCCCCAGGTGCGCGCCGTATTCAGCCGGTTCGTGGCGGCCGGGCAATCGGTCTGGATCGACCTCGCGCCGCTGGGAGAGGCGGAGGTGCGGGAACTGGTGGAGACTCTGGACATCCCCGGCCTGGAGGCGCGCGGGGGCGAGCTCGCCCGCTTCACCGGAGGCAATCCGCTGTTTGTGCTGGAGACGATCAAGCATATGGTCGAACAGGGGTCCTTGGAGGCGGCGAGTCCTCTTCCAGTCGCCGGGAAGGTGTCGGCCATGATCACGCGGCGGCTCGCGGGGCTGTCGACCCCGGCCCTGCATGCTGCGCGGGCCGCCGCTGTCTTGCAGAGCGACTTTGACCTCGAACGGGTGGCCGAGGTGCTGCGTGCCCCTCTGCTGGAGGTGGTCTCAGCCTGGGAAGAGCTTGAGGACGCGCAGATTGTGGTTGGTGAGCGCTTCAGCCATGACCTGATCGCAGAGGCCTTGCGCCGAGAGACGCCCGAGGGGGTACGCCGCTTGCTCCACCGTGCGGCGGCCCGTGCCTTGGGGGCCCAGAGCCGTGTGTCCCCCGCCCAGGTGGCCGGGCACTGGCTCTCCGGGGGGGATCCGGCCCAGGCAGCGCCGTGGCTCGTGCAGGCTGGGCACGCCGCCTGGCACGCCGCACGTCAGGTGGAAGCGGCCAGCTTTTTCGCTCAGGCCGCCGAGCACTTTGCCCCCGGAGACCGGGCCGCGGCTTTTGCGGCCCTCGCGCTGCGAACCGAAGTCCTTGCCAACATGGACGACCCCCGGCACAAGGAGGCCGTGCACACCCTGCATGGGCTGGCTGCCGCGCCACTGGAGCGCGCCACGGCCTTCATGCAGGAGTACCGCGGGGTCGAGAAGACTTTGGACGTGACCCGGATCGAACCGGTCGTGCGTGCGGGTCTCGCGGCCCTGCGCGCGGCCGAGCCGGGCCGTGAGGCGTGGCTGGTGGAGGCGCAGCTCACCGAGGGGCTCGCGCTCGTGGCCTTTGTGCGCCGCCAGCAGGAGGAGACCCTCGCCCACCTGCGGCGGCTGGCGGACCTGGGCGAGCGCGCGGCGTCGCTGGAATGGCAGGCCAAAGCACAGGAGGGACTGGGCCTCGCCTTGACGGCCACCTCGCCGCGCGAGGCCAGCCTTCACCTTGAACGGGCCGAGGCGCTGCATCTGCGGAGGCAGGATTTTCTGCGGGCCGGGTCGAGCCTCGCCAAACTCGCCCGGGTGCTGTGCGAACTCGGAGAAGTGGCGGCGGCCGAACAGGCAGTCGTGCGCGGCGCAGTCCATCTGGGCCGTCTCGACGCCAACCACGGCGAGCGCGTCGCGCTGCTCAACGCGCAGATCATCGTCGCCCAGGCGGCAGGTGAGCTCGGTCTCGCCCAGGCGCTGTACGAGCAGGCCCACCGGGACCACACGGCCGAGCACAATGCGTTGCTCGGCTCCTTTCCCGTGCTTCACGCCAAGACGCTGCGCCTGGCTGGACGGCTGGAGGAGGCCTGGACCGAGGTCGCGCGTTCCCGCGACGGTCGGCCCTTTCCCTCCCACCTGGCCGCGGCGCGCGCCTTGGAAGAGGGGGCGATCCTGCTCGCTCTGGGCCGAACCACCGAGATGGACGCCCCGCTTGCGGAGGCGCAGCACCTCCTCACCGAGGCACCGAACGTCGCGTGGCAAGCACAGCTCTACACCCTGCAGGCCGCCCGGCTTGGCGCCGTGACAGGAGAGCCCTACCGGCAGGCGGCGCGGGCGCTGCGCAGGCGCCACGGCCTCCCGGACGACCACTGGAGCGCCCTTTGACCGTGTGCGGCTGACTCGGCGTTGGACCGGGGGCGATCCCGCCCCGCTCTAGACCGGACATACGCCCCTTCCGTCAGCGCGGAACGTGCGAGTCGGTCCTGCAGCAGGCATCATCCACCGATCATCCTCTCCCCGTTACGGTGTCCCCAGTTCACAGGGGCGAACGCCCAGCCCCCAGGAGGAACACCATGAATGGATCTACCCTCAAGACCCTCGGCCTCGTCACCCTGCTCACCGCGCCCGCCATGGCCATCGAGTCGGCCCGCCACGGCTTCGAAAAGGTTGCCAACGAGAACACCGACCCCATCGGCGCGCTGCTTTACGGCCTGTTCTCGGTCGGCTGGCTGTGCGGCGTACTCGGCCTGCGCCAGCTGCGCGCCACTGGCGGGAGCCAGGCCGGACGCTGGCTGCTCAACGTCTTGGCAGCCACCGTCACCCTGGCAATCTTGCAAACTGCCATGGATCTGTTGAAGGTACCGACCAACAGCCCGGTCTACATGGTCACGGACATAGCCTGGCCACTGAGCATGGCCCTGACCCTGGTCGCAGGGATCGCCGCCGTGTTCGCCCGCCAGCTCAAGGGCTGGACCCGCTTCGTGCCGCTCTTCATGGGAGCGTTCATCCCCACCATGGTGATTCAGGGAGCGCTGGGCCTGGAGATTCCTTACCTGTTTGACGCGCACACCATCCTCGCCTGGGGTCTGCTGGGTCTCACGCTGCTTACCGCCGCCCCCCGTGGGGATGCACAGAGGACCAATCAGGTGTCCGCCGCCTGAACGCCAACCGCCCGCACCACGCGGACCACCCGAAGGAGTGGTCCGCGTTTTGCTGTGCCGCCTGCGGGCGGGATGCCGCCCTCCTTCTCTGCTGGATCCTCTGCTCGTATGGCGCAACAGAGCACACGGGCATGCGGATGACCGGGCAGAATCTGCATTTTCGCGCTCAGGACACGACGGCTCTGGCCATTTCACCTTAGGGGAGCCACAGGAGCTCGGCAGGCGGCCCGAACATCAGACCGCGTTGCTGTACGGCTGGCTGCCAGAGCACCTGACGCAGATTGGGACGCGCCAATCGGTCCGGTACGTTGGGCCACAGCAGACCCGCCACTAGCTCCCGCGTCACCTAGCGCTCGAAGAGCCGGACTCGGCCCGCCACCACAACGGGAGTGGGAAGGGTCACCCTTCCACTAGATGGAAACCGGCAGCGAGACCGGTGCCCCTGCGTGAAAGAAGTCGGCCCAGACCGGGCAGTCTGAGGACAGCCGCCTGGTGGGCAACGGGGGCTCAGGCTGCCCGGTAGCTTGAGGTGTGCCCCGGGGCGGACGACCGCA
>JAQBPF010000333.1 GCA_028287665.1 Deinococcus sp.
AAACGCCGGAACTGCTGAAGCTGCCGCTGGTGCGCGGCGGCAAGGTGCTGACGGTGGGCGAGGATGCGGAAGGGTGGGGGCGGATGCTGGAGGGGTGAGGGCTGTTGAGGGCCAGGCACTGAGAGCGGGCAACCCTCGTCGCCCGATCCCCTCACCCCGCTGTTTCGCAGCCCTAGCAATTGCCTTTGACCTGTCCCTAGATGCCTGAACTGCCCTTTATCCCCGTTCCACCCGAATCCGCGTGTTGTGAAAGGTGCTTCCGCCGCCCAGATCCGTCAGCGTCTGGGCGGTGATCGCGTTGATGCTTTCTCCGTCCGGGGCAGACAATCCCCACCAACTGCCTTCCACGACCACCACGCCCGGTTGAGCCGCCTCGGTCACGCGCAGGCGGCGGCGGGTGCTGCCAATTTCGCTGGTCAGGCGGGCATAGTCGCCGTCTTCTAGGCCGTAGGCTTCGGCATCAGCGGGATGAATCAGGGCGTGAGGTTCGCTGCCCTCGGCGCGGGTCAGGTTGGGCAAGTTGCCGTAGGTGGAGTTGAGGAAGTGGTGGGCGGGTGGCGTCAGCAGGCGCAGGGGAAAGTCGGGATTCAGGACGGCTTCGGGTTCGCGATGCTGCGGCGCGGGCGAGAGCTGTACCTTGCCGCTGGGCGTGGGAGCGCCGTGCGCGTAGGGCCGCCACTCTTCGGGCAGATTCAGGTGAATCATCCCTTCTGCCTTCAGCCGCTCCGGGGTGATGCCTGCCAAGTGCGGGTGCGGCGTGTCCAGCACCTCGTTCAGCAAATCGTCTACCGTCCAGTACACGGCGGGTTCAGTGACGCCCAACCGGCGGGCCAACTCGCCAAACACCCAGGTATTCGGGCGGGCCTCGCCGGGTGCTTCCAGCGTGGCGGGGTTGTAAGACAGCCAGTGGTGGCCGTAACTGGTGTAGATGTCGGCGTGTTCCATAAAGGTAGTGGCGGGCAACACGTAGTCGGCATTGCGGGCGGTTTCGGTCATGGCCTGCTCCAGCACCACCACCATCAGGTCGTCTCGCTGCAACCCTGCACGCACGCGGGCGGAATCGGGGGCCACCGCCGCCGGGTTGCAGTTGTAGACCACCAGTGCGCCCAATTCGTTCTCAGGGTTGAGGGCATTCGCCAGTTCGTTCATGTTCACGCGGGGCGTTTCCGGCTTCAACAGGTCGGCTCCACCCACCCGCGCCCGGTTCAGGGCAAACGCGCCGCCTGTGCTGAGGGTCACGCCGCCGCCGCGCAGTCGCCAGTCTCCGGTCAGGGCCGGAAGCAGGGTCACGGCCCGCAGGTTGGTTCCGCCGAATTCGTGGCGGGTCATGCCGTAGCCCACGCGGATATAGGTGGGGCGCGTGGTGCCGATGGCGCGGGCAAACTCGCGCACTTCCTCGGTACTCAGGCCCGTGACGGCGGCGGTGCGTTCGGGCGTCCATTCGGCGGCGGCGTCGCGCAGTTCGTCTATGCCCAGCGTGGCTTCGGCAATGTAGGCCACGTCTGTCCAGCCGTGTACAAACAGTTCGTGCATCACGCCCAGGGCCAGCGCCGCGTCGGTGCCGGGCTTCAGCTTCAGGTGCTGATCGGCATAGGCCGAGGTGCGGTTGCGGTAGGGGTCGACGTGAATGATCCGCGCCCCGGCCTTCCGCGCCGCCGTCATCTGGGGGGTCAGGTGGCTGTGGGTACTCAGGCTGTTGATGCCCCACAGCACGATCAATTTGGCGTGCGGCACATCCAGCGGTTCTACGCCGTAGCGCGGGCCGTAGCCCAGCGTCCACGCGGCGCTCCCGGCAGTGGCACAGATGGTTTCTTCCAGTTCCGGCGTACCCAGCGCCCGCCAAAGCGTGTGGGCGTGGGCATTTTCCATCAGACCCATCGTTCCGGCGTAGTGGTAACGCAGGATAGAAGACGGCCCCCGCGTGTCCAGCAAGGTTCTCAGGCGGCCCGCGATGGCGTCCAGTGCCTCATCCCATGTCACGCGCTCGAAGATGGGATCGGGGTCGGTTTTGGGATTCACACGGCGGAGGGGATACAGCGGGCGCTCCGGGTGATTCTGACGGGCCGGGTAATGCACCGTTTTGACGCAGGCAAAGCCCCGCGTATAGGGGTGGTCGGCGTCTCCAGTCAGTTTGACGGCCCGCTCCTGTCCATCCTCGCCGTGGGCCAGCGTGATTCGCAGGCGGCAGGCGTCGGGGCAGTCCAGCGGGCAGGTCAGGAACACGTCGCGGGTGAGGGGAAGGGGAGCAGCGGTCATGGATAGAGTTTATCCGCCCCAGCTCAGCAGCAAGGTGGGCAGAAGCAGAGGCCACAACCTCGCTTCTGCCCAGTTGTCAGACTCTCGCCCCTGTTCCTTCAAAGTGCCTCTATTTCAGAATCCCCCGGTTCACGAACGCCACACGCACACTCCTGGCCGCCGCCACGCCGTACATAGTGGTGGCTGCATTGACCGTGGCCTGTGCTGCCGCCGCAAAGGACGTCCCCGGCGCAAAATCGAACTGGGCATTGATGATGATCCGGTCTGCCGTG
>JAQBPF010000338.1 GCA_028287665.1 Deinococcus sp.
TCATTGAGCGAGACCAGGAGGTACCGGCCGTAGAATGGCAGGCCCATGTTGCCTGGCCCCGTGGCCCAGACGGCCCAGCCGAAACGGGCTGGCCCTGAGCGAGTCGCCAGCAGTTCAGGCACGACCCGTGGGGAGGCGGTGCCCTACAGGCGTGACGCCTCTGTGCCTGCTGGCACAGGCGGAGGGCAACCACACCTCTTGGCCGCCGACGAGCCTGCACCGAAGTCAGGTCCAGCAAGAACGTCAGAGCTGGTCCAGAGGTGAGGCGCCGCACCGGCTCACACCCAGGAGCGATCTTCAGACAACAGGAGGCGAGGACTTGACCCACCCAAGAGGGCCGCTTCCCTCTTCAGCATTCAGCCCAGAGCCCGCTTGAGGCGGGGGCCGAATGTCGAGACGGCCGTGGATGTGTGGCCTGGGGCCCGCCCAGAGGGCTTGTGCTTGTTCGGCGCCCTGGCGCCCCTGGACCAGCTCCAGCTGCGGCTGGTCGATCCGGACAACGCGCAGGGCTCCCGGTTGGCGCGGACGCTCGCCGCAACGCTGCCGCCCGAACGGCAGGCCGCCTTCCTCGCCCGCTGGCTCACGCTCAGGCCAGCACCTGGAGAGACCGGGGACTCCGCATGACCTTGGCCCCCACCGAGACCCAGGCCGCCCTTGTCCGGGCGCCGCTGGTCCGGCTCTTCGCGCTCGACCTGGACGCCCAGGCACTCTTTCACAACGATCTGCACGTGCCGGGTCAGAAGGTGGCGACCACCTTCGACGTGTTCTTGGGTGAGGCGCTGCTCGCCAGCCTGGAAGCCCAACTCAGGGACGCCTTCACGCCCGAAACGCGCTAACGCGGCCACACGGGCGTGGCCAGCTCGGATTCAAAGGCAACAGGTGGATGCTGAAAATCCTGACCCCCACCCCAAAATCACCTGTCTTCATCTCCGCGCCCGCACAACCGTCCCAGCCACCAGCCGAAGGCGCCCTCAACAGGCCTACGGGACGTGGCGCCGAGTCCACGCGCCTGCAAGCAGCGCGATCGACCTGACAGCACCCGGTTGGGTTGCGACGGGTCAGCCGACCCGGCAAGGCGTCACCACTGCTGCGTCTCCAAAACCTCGCCCACAGGGCACCGGTCACGGCCTGTCCCGCTCCCAACCCGGGGCAGACAACCTGGCCCGGTGGAGATGACTCAGCCATTTCTATTACCCGGGTAATATTGCCAACTCCTTTTTATCAGGGTAATATTCAGATGCCGAATGTGGCGACCTTCATCGCCCTTGGTCCACCGCCCCACTCCGTCCCCACGCCGCTGCGCCTCGAGCGCCGCCGACCGGTTGTCATGCCGCTTTTCAGGAGACCCGTGAACATTCCCCGCACGCCCGGCCTGCCCTTTATCCTCGTGACCCTCACCCTCGATATGATCGGCCTGGGCATCATCATTCCCATCACGCCCGCACTGGTTCTCCGCCTCGCTGGGACCGCCGACGACGCCGCCCGCGCCCTCGGCCTTCTGATCGGGCTCTACGCTCTTGCGCAACTGCTCGCCGCGCCGACGCTCGGCGCGCTCTCAGACCGTTTTGGACGGCGCCCAGTGCTGCTCATGGGCACCCTCCTCACGGCCATGTCTTACGCCCTCGCCGCCCTCGCTCCGACCCTGGGCTGGCTTGTTCTTGCCCGAGCACTGGGCGGGGCCGGGAGCGCGACCGTCGGCGTCGCTCACGCCTACATCGCCGATGTCAGCACGCCGCACAACCGTGCCCGCCACTTTGGCCTGGCGGGCGCCGCTTTCGGCCTGGGCCTGATCGTCGGTCCCGCCATCGGCGGCCTGCTCGGTGGATTTGATCTCCGCGTCCCCTTTATTTTGGCCGGTACCCTGGCCCTTCTGAACCTCTTCTACGGCGCGTTCATTCTTCCAGAGTCCCGCCGCTCCGCTGCTCTCCCCCTTGACCTCCGTCACCTCATCCCCCTGCGGAACATAGGCATCTTGCGCCAGTTCCCCGGTCTACCCATCCTGGCGGTCGTCAGCTTCCTCGCCACGTTGGCCACCCAGTTCACCACCAGCACCTGGGTCCTGCACGGCACGGCACGCTACGGGTGGACACCCGGAGTGAACGGTCTAACCCTGGCATGTGCTGGATTCCTCGGCGTCGCCGTGCAGGTTGCCCTGCTCCCCCGCGTGCTGGCCCGGCTCGGCAATGAACGCACCCTGCTGCTTGCCCTTGTGTGCGGCGTGATCGGCAACCTGCTGTACGGCCTGGCTGCACAGCCCTGGATGTTGTTTGCCGTGATGCCCATCGCCACGCTGCTGGGTCTCGGCGCTCCACCTCTGCAGGCCCTGATCGTTGGCCGCACCACCGAGGAAGCGCAGGGTGCGGTCCAAGGGGCCATCAGCGCGGTGAACGCCTTGGCGTCCATCCTCGGACCACTCGCCGCCACCCAACTCTTCGCGCAGTTTGCGGCTGGAGGCTCTCCCCCCCCTGTCCCTGGCGTGGCCTTCTTCGGCACGGGCCTGATCCTCGTCGTCACCCTGGGCGTGGCGCGTCGCGTCGCTCCCCGGCCCAACGCGTCAGGTGACAGCGCGCGCGCCAGCTGACCATCACCTGTCAGCCGCCCCCGCGCTCCCAGAGCGGCGCTCGCCTGAACCTTCAGGACGGTGGGTTGCTCGGCGCGCTTACGGCTGACGGACCGCGGCCCAGGTGTGTCCCGACGGTGGTGCGGCCTGGCCTGCGGCTCAAGCTGCGGGCGTGAGAAGCAGGCGAGTCAATCGGAGTCAGCTCCGGTTTCGCTGGGCCTGCCAGCTCTCTTTGAGGGGCATCATCCTTCAATCATCCTGACCTGGGTACGGTCTGTGCAGTTCGCCCTGAACGGCGACCAAAGGAGCCCGACCATGAAGAAGATGACTGCCACCCTGACCCTGGCCCTGACCGCCGCCGCCTTCGCTCACCAGGGCCATGACCACGCCGCGGCCACGTTCACCCTGGCCCAGAAGAACGCCGCCTTCACGCTTGCGGGACCTGCCAGCCTGGCCTCGGGGTACACCACCTTTGCCTTCAGCAATACCGCCCAACAACCCTTTACCCCTGTGGTGGCCCGGCTGAAGACGAACGCCAACGATGCGGCGGTCAAGGCGGCTCTGGGGCAGCTGATGGCCTCCCACGGCGAGGACATGAGCGCGGTCGAGAAGATCGCGGAATTCGTGGGTGGCAGCGCGGGCGTCCTGCCGGGCAAAGGGTACGAGTTCGGCGCGAACCTGCCTGCAGGGCGGTACGTGGTGTTCGGGTTCGGCGCCAGCGAGGAAGGCAAGCCCCTGTACGACCTGGGGCAATACCGCTCCTTTACCGTCACTGCAGCCAAGAACGGCGCAGCGGCTCCCCGGGCCGATGTGAAAGCCACGCTCAAGGACTTCAAGCTGGAATTGCCCACCACCGTGAAGGCGGGCCAGCAGACCTGGGAAGTGACCAACGGCGGCCAGGAGACCCACCACCTGATGCTGATGCGGATCAATGCGGGCAAGACCATGAAGGACGTGGAGGCTTTTTTCAAGGCTGCCGATCCCAGCGCTGCGGGCGCCCCTCCCTTCGAGGACGTGGGCGGGCTGGAAACGATCTCGGCGGGCCGCAGCGCCTTCACGCGGTTTGACCTGGCTCCGGGAGACTACGCCGTGGCCTGCTTCCTGCCGAGCGCCAAGGAACACGCGCCGCATTTCGCCCTGGGCATGCTTGCTGGCCTGAGCGTCAAATAAAACCCTGGCGGGCGGGGCCGAAACGAGGCTCCGCCCGGTTGCTCTGGAGCCCCGATGCTGCCCTTACGATTTCACTGTTTCCCTGTTCCGCGCCTGCACTCCTGGCTGCTGGGCGCACTGCTGCTGTGCGGCGCCGCACAGG